>WSZX01000358.1 GCA_013139935.1 Ardenticatenales bacterium | reverse complement strand
GTGTCGTATATGGCCATCCCGGCATAGATGCCGCCGCCCGGCGAGTTGAGGTAGAGAGAAATCGGCTTGCTCGGGTCCTCGTGGTCCAGGTAGAGCAATTGGGCGACAATGACGTTGGCCACCTGATCGCTGATAGGAGTGCCCAGAAAGATGATTCGCTCCTTCAGCAGGAGTGAGTAGATGTCATAGGACCTCTCCCCCCGGCCCGAGGTTTCAATGACAAATGGGATTAGCGACTGGGGTGTTAGCATTGTGATCTTCTCCTATTCCTCTTCTTCTGATCCCTCAAGATCCGGCGCCTCACCCCGGCCGATGGCTCTCAGTCGCTCGCTGAGCTTACCCGACAGGACGTCGTTGATTATCACCATGCGGCCTCGCTCAGACATGTATCGCTCTCGAAGCTGGTCGATGACCCCGTCCTCCTGCTCACCCAATTGACCCAGACGCTCGTCGACGCGTTGCTCCAATTCTGCGTCATCCACTCCCAACTGTTCAGCGCGGACTAGCGCAAGCGTAACCTGGTGTCCCTTGACCCGTTGCTCGGCACTGGTTTTCGACTGTTCTCTAGTCGTCTCGATCGTTTGGCCCTGGACACGCAAATACTCTTCCATATCCCAACCTTGCCGCTGAACGCTCTGCTTCAAGTCCTCCACCATGGTGTCAAGCTCAAGCTCAACAGCGGCCGGAGGATAGGCCACCGTTGCCCCCTCTTGAATCTTTTCAAAGACCTGATCCGCGTATCGGGCATCTGCCTGTTTCTGGGCTGCCTCGGTTAGTTGCTTGCGGACGTCTATCCGTAGCTCCAATAGCGTCTCATAGTCCCCCTCTTCCTTTGCCAGGTCATCGTTCAGCGGCGGCAGATAGCGTGATTTGACCTCCTGGACCGCCACGGTATGGGTCACCGCGCCATCCTGGTCATCATCTTCATCATCCTCGCCTTTCGCGCTCGTGATGTCAAAGGTTCTTTCGTCGCCGGCCGACATCCCAACCACGTTTTCCACAAAGGGTGTCCCTTGATACAGGGTTTCTGCATCCACCAGGAGCTCCGCTCCTTCGCGCTCCAGCAACACCTCGCCATCCTTTTCCGCCTTGAGGTCGGCAATGATTACGTCGCCCTCCTGCACCGGTCGATCGGCCGGCTCAAGCAGCGCATGCCTTTCCTGGATGGCCTTCATTGCCTGGTTCACTTGCTCATCCGTCACGCTGATTTCTGGCAGGTCAATGCTCACCTGGCGATAGTCTCCCAGGTCAACTGTCGGTTCCAACGGCACCGTAATACGGAATACCAGAGGATCCATCTCCATATCATCGATCGACCCCGGTGCATAGGGAACCACATCCACCTGTTCAATCGCTTCCCGGAAAACATCCGGCGCAATCGACTCCACCGCCTCGGCGCGCAAGGTATCTTTGCCCACCCACCGTTGCACGACGTGATAGGGAGCCTTCCCTGGACGGAAACCTCGAATCCGCAGGGTCTTTGTCAGTTTCTTTGCCGTCTCGCGCATTGCCTCAGCAACCCGCGGTTCGTCCACCCGGACAGTCAGCTCGAGTTCGCGATTCTCATTCTCTTGCTGTTCAATTTGCAGTCCCAACGCTCGCTCTCCATTTCCAACAAGATCATCAACCAGAGATCGGGCATCAGATGTTGGGCGATCTCGTGCCCAATACCTGGTACCCAACCTGTTCCAGAGTGGGGAAGGCGGGACTCGAACCCGCACGGGTTGCCCCACGTGATCCTAAGTCACGCTCGTCTGCCAGTTCCGACACTTCCCCAAACATGAACGGGATTATAGTGAAACGGTTTCGTTTTGGCAATCCCCGCCAGCCCAATTGGCCGTCAAGGCGCGGACCCGAGTACGGACACTCGGGCAGACCCGCCGATCCGGGCGGTCCCAGGGAGAGAGTGGGGAGTGGGGGTCGCAAAGCGACTCCCGCCCCCCCTACCCCTGTCAGCTTTCCTCACCTGCACTGCCCGTAGGCGCAAGTGTGTACAGCAGCGAAACTGCTGAGGAGACGGCGCCTCGCTTGTTTTTCTACACCCTCATCAGCCGTTGCGCGCTGGCTGGGGCCATGATAAACTGGTGACGATCCGGTTATCCACAGATTGAGGGCGGGACATATGGGTACATTGCTGTTGAAAAGCGCGTCGATCCTGGTCACGATGGACGACGAAAGGCGCGAGATTCCTGACGGTGGGCTGTTTGTCCGGGACAATGTGATTGAGGCTGTCGGTCCAATGGCAGAACTGCCCCAAGAGGCCGACAGAATCATTGATCTGACCGGTCATATCTTGCTGCCCGGCCTGATCAACACCCATCACCACCTCTACCAGACGCTGACGAGAGCCGTGCCTGCTGCGCAGGACGCTACCCTGTTTGACTGGCTCAACACCCTCTATCCTATCTGGACCGGGCTCACAAGCGAGGCGATCTACATCAGCACACTGGTGGGAACGGCCGAACTGCTGCGATCTGGCTGCACCACCTCTTCCGATCACCTCTACCTCTATCCCCACGACGTGAGATTGGACGACCAGATTCGGGCAGTGCAAGAGATGGGAATTCGCTTCCACGCCCTGCGCGGCAGCATGTCGCTGGGTAAGAGCAAGGGAGGGCTGCCGCCAGACAAAGCGGTTGAGGACGAGGGTGAGATTCTGCGCGATTCATCAAGGCTGATCGAGACCTACCACGATCCGGCCCCGTACGCGATGCTGCGAATCGCGCTGGCCCCATGTTCTCCCTTCTCCGTCACCCCGCGACTGATGCGGCAATCGGCCGAGCTGGCCCGGGAACACGGCGTCCACCTGCACAGCCACCTGGCGGAAACGCTCGATGAGCAAGATTTCTGCGTGTCCAAGTTCGGCATGCGGCCGGTCGCCCTGGCCGAGGACCTGGGATGGCTGGGCGAGGATGTCTGGCATGCTCATTGCGTCCACCTGAATGACGACGAGATTGAGCTTTTCGCCCGGACGGGAACCGGCGTGGCACACTGTCCCAGTTCCAACATGCGGCTTGCCTCCGGCATTGCCCCGATCCGGCGAATGCTTGACGCTGGGGTCCGTGTGGGCGTGGCCGTCGACGGCAGTGCCAGCAATGATGGCTCGCACATGCTGGCAGAAACTCGGCAGGCGATGTTGCTCCAACGGGTGATGGCCAACCCGAACAGCCTCTCGGCGCGGGAAGCTCTGGAGATGGCCACCCGGGGTGGAGCGGCCGTGCTAGGACGAGACGACATCGGGCAACTCTCGGCCGGCAAGGCGGCCGACTGTATTGCCATCAACCTCAACCGGCTGGCCTACGCCGGTAGCCTGCATGATCCAGTGGCAGCGATCGTTTTCTGCGCCCCTCAAAATGTCGACCTGGCACTAGTCAACGGCCGCCTGGTCGTCAGCAATGGGCAGGTATCCACGGTGGAAATGGGGCCCATCATCGAGCGACACAACGCCATCGCTCGACGACTGGCAAGGGGAGAGGGAGCCGCAGATACCCTCTAGTCCCTGGATCACTCGGCCGCCGCCATCAGGGCTTGGCATCCGCTGCCGTCTGCGGTATTCTCCGGGCAACACGGTCATAGATCATTGAGGGTGTTAACAAAGGGGCTGCGGCCACGGGAGAGAGAGGCAGGGGCGGCAAAGGATGCCACAGATGGAACTGGAAGAACTGATAAGAGTGGCGCGTGGGGACCAGCTGGCCGACTTGTTGCTCACCAATTGCAGGCTAATCAACGTCTACAGTGGCGAGATAGCCGAGACCCAGGTCGCCATAGCCGGAAACAAGATTGCCGGAATCGGGCCAGGCTACCGGGCCAAAGAGACGTTGGACCTGAGCGGCCGCTATCTCTGCCCCGGTTTCATCAACGCTCACGTCCACGTCGAGTCATCCATGGTCACGCCAATCGAGTATGCGCGCGCCGTTGTACCCCGGGGTACCACCACAGCCGTAAGCGACCCCCACGAGATCGCTAACGTCTGCGGTCTAGCAGGTATCCACTATATGCTGAACGTGGCCCGGCACGCACCAATGACGATCCTGGCCAACGCCTCATCCTGCGTGCCCGCCACCCACATGAGCACCGCCGGGGCGCGCCTCGCGGCCGAGGACCTGATCGCTTTGCGCAACGACCCGCGCATAATCGGCCTGGCGGAGATGATGAATTACCCTGGGGTCGTCATGGCCATGCCCGATGTCCTGTCCAAGGTCAGGGCATTTGCCGGCCGACCGATCGACGGCCACGCACCGGGCCTCAGTGGACAACAGCTCAACGCATACATTGCAGCGGGCATCGGTTCCGATCACGAGTGCGTTTCTGTGCCCGAGGCCAAGGAAAAGCTTGGGCTGGGAATGTACCTGCTGATCCGCGAGGGTACCACCGCCCACAATCTCGCCGGGTTGCTGCCGGCCGTGACCCCGTCCAACGCCCGCCGATGCTGCTTCTGCACCGATGATCGTCACCCGGCCGACCTGCTGGACGAGGGTGACGTGGACGTTCTGGTGCGCGGGGCCATTGCCGGCGGGCTTGATCCGATCACCGCCATTCGGATGGCTACCCTCAACACGGCCGAGTGGTTCCGCCTCTGGGACCGGGGTGGCATTGCTCCTGGCAAGCGGGCCGATATGCTCGCGTTCCGCGATTTGAACGACCTGCGGGCCGAGTTGGTCTTTGTCGGCGGCCGCCTGGTGGCCCGGAACCAGGCGATGGTGGTCAAGCAGACGCCGGTTTCCATAGACGATAGCGCCGTGCGGAACACGGTGCGGGTGGATTGGGATACCGTGAATCTCCACGTGGCCGCCAGCGGCGCCACCTCCCACATGCGCGTCATCGGCGCCATCGGTGATCAGGTTATCACTGAGCACCTGATCATAGAACCCACCGTGTGCGGCGGAGCAGCAGTCGCCGATCCGGGACGGGATCTGCTCAAGATGGCCGTTATTGAGCGGCACCACGGCACCGGCAACGTGGGGTTGGGCTTTGTCAGAGGCATTGGGCTACAGCGCGGTGCCCTCGCGACCACCGTCGGACATGATCACCACAACCTGATAGTGATCGGAGCAGATGACGTGTCCATGCTGACGGCCGCCAAGGCGGTCGCGCGGATGGGTGGGGGCGAGGCTGTGGCGGTCGGGGAGGAACTCTTGCAGACCCTGGCTCTTCCCATTGCCGGGCTGATGAGCGACCGGCCGTTGGATGAGGTCCGCACCCAGCAGAGCGCGATGCTCAAAGAGGCGGCCGAACTCGGCTGCCCGCTGCACGATCCCTTTATGACTATCA
>WSZX01000092.1 GCA_013139935.1 Ardenticatenales bacterium | reverse complement strand
TGCGCCCGCCACCTCCCTGATCGCCCCCGGCGCCGGCCGGCTGCTCCTTTTCCCTGAACTCAATATCGGTGGTCTGTTCTTCTTGCTCTGCTGGGCGGCAATGGCGGCCGGCCTGGTGGCAGTGGTTCTGTACCGGTCTGCTCAAGCGCGCCTGCCCCTGCACGCCAACCGCCTGCTCCACTGGGCCGGTGCGCTGGCCCTGGTATTCGCAGGGCAGTTTTTCTTTTCTCTGCAAGGATTCGTACCGTCCTCTATCGGCGCCATGATTCTGTTGCTTGGCAGCGGGGGGCTGGTGTACGGCGTCATCAGCTATCACGTGTTCGACATCCAGAACCTTGGGCGGTTGACCTTGGGTCATCTCGTGTCAATCACGGTGATCGCCGCTGTCATCATTGCCGCTATCCTGGCTGCTCCAGCTCTCACCAATCAGACGCTCTCCGGTGAGGCGATCCCCACAGTAATTGGGCTCGCACTCTTTCTCGGGACTATCTACCGGTTTGGTTCCTCCGGGATTGATAGATTCATTACCCGGACCATCATTGCTCAACGGTACGACGCGGCTGCCATTGTGGAGACGTACGCCCGCACCATTGGCAACATCCTGGACATTGAGACCCTCTCTTCGGTTGCCATCGACACCATTAGAGATGTTCTGGGATTCCGTCATGGTGCCATGATGCTGGTGAAAGTAGATAACAACACGGCTGTGGTGCTGCCGGCCGGCGGCGCGGGGCGAATGCAAGACAGTCTGATGTCATTTTCAGTGGGCGGCCCCATCTTTGCCCATTTCGTCGAAAAGCGCCGGCCCCTGCTCCAGTACGACATTGACGTTCTGCCTGAATTCCAGTCTCTGACGAAAAAGCAACGGCTGTGGCTGGTCGAGATGCAGGCGGCGGTCTATGTCCCCATCATGACCGACGGATTGCCGATTGGCTTGCTGGCTATCGGCCCCAGAGATTCGGGAGCGCCCTATCGCGGCAGCGAGCTGCAGCTTTTGCAGGTACTCGCCGGGCAATCGGTCGGCGCGCTTACCAACGCACGGCTGTTCGACGACATGAAGAACCTGAACGCCGAGATCCAACTCCTGAACGAGGATCTGCGCCTTTCGAACGAGCGTTTGCAGCATATGGACCTCGCCAAGAGTGACTTTATCACGATCGCGTCCCACGAACTGCGGACGCCCCTCACCCAGGTAAAGGGCTATACCGATCTAATCGAGGCAATGATCGAGGCTGACTCGCTGACTTCTGAACAGGCCCGCCGGCTGACGGGGCGTGTCAGCCGGGCTGTCGATCAACTGGACAGGGTGATCAGCTCCATGTTGGACGCATCCCAGATCGACGTAGATGCTATGGCGCTGAGCCTGGCAGAGACGAAACTTGATGCGGTGTTGCGGATTGCCGTTGAACCCCTGGCGGAGGCGATGCGGGAGCGACGCCTGGCTCTCAGCATCACGGGCATCCGGAACCTGCCGCCGATCATGGCTGATTTCCAGCGACTGGTCCAGGCGGTCAGCAACCTGCTCCTCAACGCGATCAGGTACACGCCCGACGGCGGCCGGATCACGATCAGCGCGCAAGTTCTGCAAGATGAGCGGAACGCAGATGGGGAGATCGAGCTGATCATTGCTGACACGGGGGTGGGAATCGATCCCCGCGACCACGAGCTGATTTATCAAAAGTTCTTCCGCGCATCTGACCCCCAGCTACACTCCACCGGCGGTACTGATTTCATGGCGGCCGGGCCCGGGTTGGGACTTGCGATTGTCCGCGGAATCATCCAAGCCCACGGCGGC
The DNA here is from genome assembly GCA_013139935.1 of Ardenticatenales bacterium. Taxonomy (GTDB): domain Bacteria; phylum Chloroflexota; class Anaerolineae; order Promineifilales; family UBA4811; genus GLR113. The sequence goes on along the minus strand of WSZX01000092.1, from coordinate 1,264 downwards.
CGGATATGGGTGGAATCTGAAGGCCATGATCCAGAAGGTTGCCCCGGCAGCGAGTTTCACCTCGTCTTCCCCATCAAGCCAGGCGAGGGGCAGTGACGCGCTATTCGTCAGACAAGCGCTCCTGAAGCTCCCTCAGCACCGCCATGCGCGGATCAGTGGCTTTATCCTCACAGTCGCAGGATCCCAAGTTCAAGTTCTGGCCGCACTGGCTGCAAAAGCCCCGGCAATCCGGCCGGCACAAGACCCGCAAGGGACTACGCAACACAATCTGCTCCGCCACCGGCCCGACCAGATCTAGAATCCCATCCTCAGTGACCACGTAATCCGAGGGGCCGCGTGCGCTCGAGGGCGGATAGTAGAACAGTTCCTGTAGCTGAATCGCCAGGGTCAGAGTGTGGGCCCCCAGGCAGCGTGTGCAGTCGGCCAGAATCGCCGCTTCCAGCTCGCTGTCTACCCAGACCCCTTGCCGTGTGCTGGTGAGTTTCATCTGCCCCCGGAGCCACTCCACCTGAACTGCGTCTGCCAGCGTCGTGGCCGGCAGGTTCACCTGGAGCACACGTGAATACCCGGCCGCTTCCCGCAATAGAAAGCCGACGTTCGGCTGTAGCTCCTGCAATTGGTTCCGATTGGACATCATAAACTGCCCCTGCCGCGGTTCATGGCGCGACTTGTAGCACCGGGGAGGATTATATCATGGTCAAGACTCAAGCGGTAGACTGCAGCCCAATCTCCGGTGGCCAGATCTATCTATCCCCATCTGCATCCGAACCCCAGTGCAACCTGATCCCCGATTCCACGTAGTGGTGGTAGAGTCAGACGCATTGGATCCGTTTTCGTTTTGGGAGAAGATCATGGAACGCAGGAAAAGTTCGTTTTGGTGGGGAGGGCTCTTGATTCTGTTGGGAATCGCACTGCTCCTCGAGTCCCTGGGCATTATCAGCATCGTGAGCCGGTTGGTGGGGGCGCTGATTCTCATCGGCATCAGCTCGCCCTTTTGGTTTATATACCTATCCGATCGGAACCAATGGTGGGCGCTCATCCCCGGTTGTGTGATGGCCGGCGTTGGCCTGGGAGTGCTGCTGGGCGACACCCTGGCCGGGATCATCATCACGGCCAGTGTCTCGCTGCCCTTTTGGCTCATCTATCTGACAGACCGGCGAAACTGGTGGGCACTCATCCCTGGGTGGGTGATGGCATGCGTCAGCGCCATCACCGTGCTGGGCTTGATAGGCCTAGGGTCGTTCGTCGCACCCTTTGTCATGTT
>WSZX01000412.1 GCA_013139935.1 Ardenticatenales bacterium | reverse complement strand
ACCTCGTTTCACCCAATGGCGACCAACTAGGCACTATAGCGGAGGTGCTTGCGCGAGCCAATCGCAGCATCTATACGACGCTGGACAAAGAGTTCCAAATGGCGGTAGAGTTGGCGCTGGCTGACGCTATCGAGTCCCATCCCGATGGGAGCACCGGGGCTGCTGTAGTGATAAGGGTCGACAGCGGGCAGATCCTGGCATTGGCGAGCTACCCGGACTATGATCCCAATCTGTTCGATCCCATAAACCCAGCGGCGGCGAGCGGCCTGCATCTCTTGCTGAATGATCCAAGTCGACCGCTGGTCAACCGCGTCACTCAGGGAACCTACCCGCCAGCTTCGGTGTTCAAGATTGTCACCATGTCAGCTGCACTGCTCTCCGGCGCGTATCTCCCCGATACCCGGTATACCTGCACCGGGACCTGGAGCGGGCTGGGACCAAACTGGATAAAAGGGGATTGGCTAGAGGGGGGGCACGGCAACATCACTCTCCGGCAGGCACTCACCTTCTCATGTGACCCCTACTTTTACGAGGTTGGCCTGACGCTGGACCAGGTAGACTCTTTCCTGATTCCCAACACGGCCCGAGCTTTTGGATTGGACAGCCCAACCGGCATCACAGGGCTGCTGGAGGACGACGGCACAATTCCGGATCCGGAGTGGAAGTTGTCCACGTACGGCGAGGGCTGGGGACGTGGCGACACGGTCAACATGGCAATCGGACAGGGTTTTGTGAGCGTCACTCCACTTCAAATAGTCAACATGCTGGCAGCAGTGGCAAACGGGGGCACGCTGTACCGGCCGCAGGTTGTCAACCGGATTGGAGGGGGGAGCAGCGCCCCGGAAGAGATATTGGAACCACAAATAATCGGTGAACTGCCATTATCAGCCGAACAACTCGCCATCATTCAGGAAAGCTTGCATGGCGTGACCACTCAGACCGGCGGAACTGCTGTCCATCGGTTTCAGAACCTCATAATCCCAGTGGCCGGAAAGACCGGCACGGCCGAAGTTCCTCCCTCCTACCGCGCGGATGGAAGCTTGAACGAGGAGCCTACCGCCTGGTTCGCTGGCTATGCGCCGGCCGCGCCTACCCCGGGGCAGAGCGAAATCCCGGACAAGCCGGAGATCGCCATTGCGGTGGTGATAGAACATGCTGGCGAGGGCTCGGCCGTAGCTGCTCCCATCTTCCGCCGGTTGGTGGAGATCTATTATGACATACAACCTTTGGCTCCGTATCCCTGGTAACCATGCCAGTGCACCCAGTTACCCGGCTTACCGGCAGCACACTACAGTCCGCTCTCCATTCCGTCTGCCGAGGAAAGCGGTTTGGGGATGGATAAGAGCTTGACCAGAGTCAGAGGGATGGTGGTCAAGGTTCAGAGCGGTTTTTTCACGGTGCAGACTGAGGCCGCTCCCTCTTGCCCGTCCGGCGGAGCAGAAACACGAGGCAAGATTGTGTGCCGCATCCCCGGCCGGCTCAAGGATGAGGAACGGCGCAGGGTTGATTTGGATCCCGATGCTTCTCCCGGCGACATCGTTGCGGTAGGAGACCGGGTCCTGGTTACTGACCTGGGAAATGGAAAAGGGGAAATCGAAGCGGTTGAGGAACGGGAAAGGGCCCTCACCCGCCGTGCGCCACTGCCTGGTGGACGGGGAGCCCGGGCCGCCAAACGAGAGTACAAACAGATCATCATCGCCAACCCGGACCAAGCTGTCTTTGTCTTCTCTATACTTGACCCCAAGCCCAACCTACGCATGTTGGACCGCTTCTTGGTGATGGCGGAGGAAGCCAGAATTCCCTCTGTCATCTGCGCCAACAAGATCGATCTGGCGATCGAGTTGGGCCAGCCCAACTATCCACAGCGGGTGTTTGGCCTGTATGCCGACCTCGGGTACCCGGTGATCTACACCAGCGCTTCGACCGGCCTGGGTATCGACGAGTTGCGCCAGCAGTTGATCAGCAAGCTGTCAGTGCTGGCCGGGCCATCAGGCGTGGGTAAATCAAGCCTACTCAACGCATTGCAGCCGGGCCTGGGATTGGCCGCCAGAGAAGTGAGCAAGACAACTGGAAAAGGGCGTCACACCACCCGCGTTCGCGAACTGCTTCCTCTTGTCGAGGGCGGCTATGTGGCTGACACGCCGGGTTTGCGGACCATGGCACTGTGGGACATTGAACCAGACGAGCTCGACGCCTATTTTTGCGAGATTGGACCGCTGGTATCCGACTGCAGCTATAGCAATTGCAGTCACACCAACGAGCCTGGATGCGCGGTACTGGCCGCAGTGGAGAACGGCCAGATCCATTCGGCGCGTTACGAGAGCTATCTTCGTCTGCGGGAAGAGACCGCTGAGCGACCATGGTGGTACTAGCCCAAGAAGACGGAATGTCCCGCAGGTTGTTTCCAGAACCCGCCCACAAGATGTGACCGTGCCATAAGGCACCTCGATGGGTCAGTTGGATGGTTCTTCCCGACCGACGGATCCCTGGCCTGCGCTCGACGGACCCAGTGCGCTCCAACGGCATTCGTGCGCTTTTTGGCCTACCCCAGCTACAGTGTACACACTGCCCATCTCAGCGAGTCGCCTGGCAAATGACCTTGCTGAGAGAACCGTTTTCCAGAAAACAAGTGTGAGGCAGAAACAACTAGAGATCTACCCTGCGCCTCCCGGTGGGCCGACCGATCCCCACCAAAACGGCTGATTCTGCCCCGCCGATCTCCTGTTGGTTCCCAAGAGGCCGCACTCGATTCGAGTCTCGCCACGCGCGCCGTGGGCAACCATACAAGACGGACATCGCCCCCAAAGCACTTGATCAAAAACAACTTGGCCTTTTACGGACGCGCAGTGCACCTGATTCCGCATTCAAAGCGGGAAGTTATTTCTTAACAATTGCTAATCCGTTTCCGGCTGCGTGGGGCTATTCCCAACCGATAATCCAGACGCACGCACCTGCCACCAACACCGTCGCTACAATCAGGGCCACCCACTGACCGGCCAGCAGGCCAACATCCCGAGCCTCCCAGACCAGAATAGCCACCATACCCACCGCGAGTGCCGACCACGCTGAGAGCTGAGAATGCCGTTTGACCCAGTCAATCAATCG
>WSZX01000267.1 GCA_013139935.1 Ardenticatenales bacterium | reverse complement strand
ACCGCCCCAGCGCATCCATCATCCGATCCTGATCCGCTGCTGTACGTGGTTCGATCGCCACCGAGATAACAGGCTCGGGAAAGGAGATCGTCTCCAGCAGGATCGGGAATTTGGGGTCGCAAAGCGTGTCGCCGGTAAAGGAACGTTTCAAGCCCGGCACGGCAATGATGTCGCCAGCAAACACACTCTTGACATCCTCGCGCCGATCGGCATGCATACGAACCAACCGCCCTATCCGTTCCCTCTTTCCCTTGCTGGTGTTCAGCAGGGATTGCCCAGTCCGAATGCTGCCGGAATAGATGCGCAAATAGGCCAGGCGGCCCACATAAGGATCAGTGGAGATTTTGAATATCAAGGCTGTGGCCGGTTTGGAATCATCCGCTTCGCGATGCTCTTCCTTCTTGGTAAAAGGATTGGTTCCCACGATCGCGTCTACGTCAAGCGGCGAGGGAAGAAAGTCCACAATCGCATCCAGCAGAGGCTGGACCCCCTTGTTCCTCAGGGTGCTCCCACACAGGACCGGGGTGATGTCACCGCGCAAGGCCGCAGCCCGCAATGCGGCACGGAGTTCTGCCGGTCTGATTTCTTCCCCCTCCAGGTATTTAAGGGTCAGATCATCATCGGTCTCTACAATCCGCTCCACGAGCCGCATCCGAGCTTCCTCGGCTTTCTCCATCAGGGTAGCCGGAACGGGCTCAAACAGAGGCTCCGCTCCCAGATCATCTGCTCCCCAGGTAATCGCCCGCATGGCCAGTAGATCAACCACACCCCGAAACCCGCCCTCAACTCCAATGGGAAGCTGGAGGAGAATGGGATTGGCACCGAGCCGCTCCCGAACCATCTCTACCGTGCGCTCAAGATTCGAGCCCACGCGATCCATCTTGTTGACAAAACAGATGCGTGGCACGTTGTAAAGGTCAGCTTGCCGCCAAACGGTCTCCGACTGAGGCTCGACGCCGGCAACAGCATCGAAAATAACTATGCCCCCATCCAACACTCGCAGGCTGCGCTGCACCTCTGCGGTAAAGTCAATGTGACCCGGTGTATCAATGATATTGATCTGATGTTCGCGCCAGTAGGCGGTAATCGCCGCAGCCGTGATGGTGATGCCCCGTTCTCGTTCCTGCGCCATCCAGTCAGTGACTGTCGTCCCAGCGTCCACGCTCCCCATCCGGTGGGTCTTGCCGGTGTAGAAAAGCACTCGCTCGGTCGTCGTAGTCTTACCGGCATCAATGTGAGCTATGATTCCGATATTCCGGATTCGCTCCAAGGGGCACGTGCGGGACATTGGGGATTCTTCCTGGCGAACGAGCGCTGTCTTGGACTACCAGCGGTAATGGGCAAACGCGCGGTTGGCTTCCGCCATTCGATGCGTGTCTTCCCGCCTTTTAATGGCCGCGCCCTGATTGTTGGCCGCGTCCAGCAACTCGCTCGCTAGTTTCTCCGCCATGGTCTTCCCATGCCTGGCCCGTGCAGCAGTCAGCAGCCAACGCATGGTCAGCGACGTACGCCTCTCTGGCGAGACTTCAGCCGGCACCTGATAGGTGGCGCCACCCACCCGCCGAGGTTTGACCTCGACCAGGGGCATCACGTTGCTCAAGGCCTGCTCGAACAGTTCAAGGGGAGGCTTGTTTGCGCGCTCCTCGATTATGTCCATTGCCTGATACATGATCCGGTACGCGACGCTTTTCTTTCCCGCCTTCATCAACCGGTTCACAAACATCGCCAGGTTGACACTATCGTACCGACCATCCGGCGCAATCACACGCTTGGGCGCTTGCCGTCGTCTCGCCATTCTCTGCTCCTCTCTCCGGGCTTCCTACCTTCTGCGCCGCTTGGTTCCGTACTTGGACCGCCCCTTGGACCGCCCTTCCACTCCCTCCGAGTCCAGAGTGCCGCGCACAATGTGGTAGCGGACGCCTGGCAGATCCTTCACCCGCCCCCCGCGCACCAGAACAACAGAGTGCTCCTGCAACCCATGCCCCTCACCCGGGATATATGCCGAGATCTCGATCCCATTGGTCAGCCGAACTCGGGCCACCTTCCGCAGGGCAGAGTTGGGCTTTTTTGGAGTCTGGGTACGTACCTGGGTACAGACCCCTCGCTTCTGAGGTGCCCCTTTGGGTTGCCGCGTACGACGCTGCCGGTACGAGTTATAGGTGTACAGCAACGCTGGCGCCGTCGACTTTTTCGCCTTGGACTTGCGACCCTTGCGGACCAGCTGATTCGTTGTTGGCACACTATCCTCCGAACGGTACTACTTCATACTTCCCGTTGCGCCCGATTACTCCTTGGCGTCGAAAGGAGGCCACCCATCTGTTCAGGTGACCTCCTGATTCTTTGGTTAAACTATTCAATTGATGCCCGCGGGTGGGCATCAAACCAAATAAGCCATCGCACGATTCTAACACACCGGTAGATCAGTGTCAAATAAAACGCTCCCGCTGCGCCAAACCCAGCAGGCCCGTGCCAAGCCGCGGCTTGCGCATTCTCACATCATCCTTGCCGAAACCAACGACTTCTCCCGTAACCGTCACCGCTTCAACCACCAGACTCAGGGCCTGCAATTCTTTGACCAGAACGCGAAAGGAGGCAGGGATGCCCGGTTCTTCGACGGGCACACCTTTGACAATGGACTCGTAGGCCTTGACACGCCCCTGCACATCATCGGATTTGATGGTCAGAAGTTCTTGTAGCGTGTACGCTGCGCCGTACGCCTGCAGCGCCCACACCTCCATCTCGCCAAATCGCTGGCCGCCGAACTGCGCCTTGCCACCCAGTGGCTGCTGCGTCACCAGAGAGTAAGGGCCAGTGGAACGTGCGTGGACCTTGTCCTCCACCAAGTGCGCCAGCTTCATCATATGAATGATTCCCACGGTGACCGCTTGATCGTACACCTCCCCGGTCCGGCCGTCGTACAACACCTGCTTGCCCAGAGTGGGAACGGGCCTACCGCTCTGAACCGATACCCGATCCGCCACCTGCTCCAATTCTACCTCTGGAATCTCATCAACATTGTACTGCAACCACTCTGGAGTATCTCCCCCGACGTGGCGCTGAATCAAACCCTGCACATACCGCAGCCACTCGCGCCAACAGACAACAGATGCCTTTTGGTCCAACTCGACCCAATCGCCCTTGGCGAGGCTCGGAGCATCCAGAGCGATGAGCTCCTCCGGATCATGACCCGACTCGCGCAGCCAAGCGATCAGCACCTGCTGGCGCAGATATATCTCGTCGGAGGCAGCCAAGTCACGATCAAAGCCGGGAGCATCTCCCAACCAGGCAGAGATAAACATCCTCCGCGCCGCCGCATCATCTTCCAGCAACTCGAGGTCGACCTCGTTTTCCTTCAGCCACCCCCATGCCCATTCAGCTACATCCGCCCATGCGCGGTCCATCAGCCAGGCTCGCGCCAGATCAGCTCGAATCTCTGACTCATCGGCACCGTCAAATACGGGCGAGACAGCGCGGAAACCCAATCGACCAGCAGCCCACCCAAGATGCGTCTCCAGTATCTGACCAATGTTCATCCGGCCCGGAACACCCAGCGGATTGAGGATGATGTCAATCGGCGTTCCGTCCTCCAGGAAGGGCATGTCCGCCATGGGAACGATCTTGGATATGACGCCCTTGTTGCCATGCCGGCCGGCCATCTTGTCGCCCTCTGTGAGCTTGCGTTTCTGAGCAACGCTCACCCGGACCATCTTGTCCACGCCGGCCGGGAGGTCGCGATGATCCTCGCGAGTGAACACCCTGACGTCCACGACCTTTCCCTTTTCGCCGTGTGGCAGACGAAGCGATGAATCCTTCACTTCGCGCGCCTTTTCACCAAAAATGGCGCGCAGTAGCTTCTCCTCCGGGCTCAACTCCTTCTCACCCTTGGGTGTTATCTTGCCCACCAAGATGTCACTGGGGCCAACGTCAGCCCCTACGCGTACTATTCCATCCTCGTCCAGATCCTTGAGCGCCTCCTCCCCAACGTTCGGAATGTCAAAGGTGATCTCCTCCGGACCCAGCTTTGTGTCGCGCGCCTGTACCTCATGCTTCTCAATATGGATGGAGGTGAACTTGTCATCACGCACCAGGCGTTCACTGATCAGGATGGCGTCCTCATAGTTCCCGCCCTCCCAGGACAGAAAGGCAACCAATACATCCTGCCCGAGGGCCAACTCGCCGCGAACAGTGGAGGAACTATCAACCAGCACGTCACCCCTCTCTACCCGCTGTCCCTTGACCACAACCGGCCGCTGGTCAATACAGGTGCTCTGGTTGGATCGGTCGAACTTGCGCATCCGGTAGACACAGTCGCGCCCGTTCGAGTTCACAACCAGTCGCGTCCCTGTGACGCTGATAACCTCGCCCGCCTCCGTGGCAGTAATCACCTGACCCGAGTCCTGTGCAGCCTGATCCTCCATCCCGGTGCTGACAATGGCAATGTCTGGCTGAAGCAAAGGGACTGCTTGGCGCTGCATGTTCGACCCCATGAGGGCGCGGTTGGCATCGTCATGCTCCAGAAAGGGAATCAGCGATGCACTTATCCCCACCACCTGGCGTGGTGCAACGTCCATGTAATCGATCGTGGTTGCCGGCGAAAAGCGGAACTGCTGGTTGCGACGACAGGAAACAGTCTCGTTGACGAACTGGCTTCGGGCGTCCAGCAACGAACTAGCCTGAGCAATAGAGTAAAGGTCTTCCTCATTAGCCGGCATGTACCGGGTCTCTCCCGTAGCAAAGGGAAAGACATCAACCTGCTCGATGTTCAATGTGCGAATCTGTTCGAACTGCTCGGAGGTGAGCTCGTCCCCAACCGCAGCAATCTCGTCACCGGTGTCTGGATCGATCACCGGGTTCCGTATCCGGCGACCGATCAGATCCTCGTCTGTTGGCTCCAGGCTCTTGAGTACACGGCGATACGGTGTCTCGATGAATCCGAATTGATTCACCTTGGCATAGCTCGCCAATCGGCCGATGAGCCCAATGTTAGGGCCTTCAGGTGTCTCTATTGGACAAATGCGGCCGTAATGACTGTGATGCACATCACGGACCTCAAACCCAGCCCGCTCGCGGCGCAAACCGCCCGGCCCAAGAGCCGACAGAGTGCGCTTGTGGGTCAACTCGCCCAGTGGATTGGTCTGCTCCATGAACTGACTCAACTGTGAACTGCCAAAGAACTCCCGCATCGCTGCCACCACGGGGCGGATGTTGATCAGTGAAACTGGGGTAAGTCCTTCCGGTTCCCGAATTGACATCCGTTCACGCACGACCCGTTCCATGCGCCGCAGGCCAACGCGCAGTTTGTTCTGGATCAGTTCGCCCACGGTCTTGACCCGGCGATTGCCCAGATGGTCGATGTCATCAGGGCCCTCCAGTCCGTTATTGATCAGAATCATGCGCTCCACCAGCTTGACCAGGTCGTATTGGCTAAGCGTGCGATGTAGCTCTGGAACTATGCCTTCCAGCCCCAGCCGTTGGTTCAGTTTGTGCCGACCGACGGCCTCCAGGTCATACCGGCGGCGGTCGAACAGTTGGCTCTGCAAAAAGTCACGAGCGTTGTCCAGGGTAGGCGGATCGCCTGGACGCATCCGCCGATAGAATTCGATCAGTGTCTCTTGGGCCAGCGTGCGCTTGCCCTTGAGTTCCCAAATCGGCTCCTGGCGCAGAGTGGCCGGCATATAAAGGCGGTCCTGGTTGACGTCGACATCCTCAAATAGCGCCAGGATTTCCTCGTCTGTCCCTGTGCTCAGCACCTGATTTCCCAGCCCATCGTCCAC
>WSZX01000015.1 GCA_013139935.1 Ardenticatenales bacterium | reverse complement strand
GGCAAAAAAGCCGGTGAGCAGATAGATGGTGAAAGGGATGGAAAGGCTGACATAGACCAAGATCAGGCCCGGGATTGTGTTGATGAGCCCAATGAAGGTGAGAATGCCAAAGAGTGGGATAAAGAGTAGAGGATAGGGGATGCCCATCCCGGTCGTAAACAGGGTCTTGAGAAACCCTGCGCCCCGAAACTTGAATCGACTAAGGATATAGGCTGCCGGTGCCGACACGGCCATCAAGAGGACAAGAGAGACGGCGACGATGATGACGCTGTTCAAAAAGTAATCGCCCAGCCGAATGCTGTCCCAGGCTCTGACGTAATTTTCCCATTGTATCTCGGCTGGCAGCTTGAAGGGCTCGCGAAAGATCTCGCGGTTGGTCTTGAGGGAGGCCAGACTGATCCAGGAAATGGCAAAAATGGTAAACAGGGACCACAACCCCAACACTAGATAGGTGACCAGACGGTTAAATGAGCGTCTCGCCTTGCCAAAGCCATAGGATTGTGGGTTCGGGTTAAGAAGGGTACGTTCTGCCATCGTGTTTACTCCTCTAGTACTGAACGACTTCCCGTCGCATGATTCGCCCAAGCACCAGCACAATAAAGATCACCGCCAGGAGCATAAAGACGCCAATGGCGGATGCGTAGCCCAGCCGATAGATTGGCGTTCGCTGTCCAAACCCCATCACGTAAAGATAGACGGCCGATGTATACGTTTCTGGCACCGGTTCGAGGCTGGTGAAGGCAAAGGGAAACTCGAATATCTTGATGGCTGCAATGCTCCACATGATGATGGCGATGGTGATGACATCCCACAACAAAGGGATGGTGATCTTGACAAACATCTGGAGCTGGCTGGCGCCATCCAACTTGGCGGCTTCATAGAATTCGACCGGGATCTTGTCTGCCCCAGCCATGAGCAGAACCAGGTAAAAGCCCACGAAAACCCAGATAAAGGCCACCAGCATGGCCCAAAAGATGGTACCGGGAGCCGTCCATTTGATATCGGCCAGCGTCTCCAACCCGACAAGGTCAAAGAGCGAATTCAAAAGCCCAAAGCGGGGATTGTAGATGTACGCCCACAGAGTCGTCAGGGCGATGGTTGCCACGACATTGGGCAAAAAGATAACAGCCCGAAAGAAACCGCGTCCCCGGATGCCCGAATTCAACATGGCGGTGAACATGAAAGAGAGCCCAAAGATGGCTGCGCCGCCAAGCAGCAGGATGATCAGCGTGTTCCGCATACTGAGGCGGAACAGCGCATCTCCAAGCAACTCCTGGTAGTTGCCCAGCCCCAAGAACGTCATGTCCTGTCCCACGCCGGACCAATCAAACAGACTGTAGTAGATGGTCCGGGCTGCGGGAACGAGAAAAAAGACAAGATAGAGCAGGATGGCCGGGAGTAGTAGGGTAGCGATAAAACCTCGACTAACTTTCATAGGGTCCTCTCCAATTATCAGAATCAGTTGCCAAAGGCTCGTGACTCTTCTAGCACAAGATGCAGCGTTGCAAGCTCCGGCATGTAATCGCCATGTTCTTTCACGTCCATCCATACTCGTAGCCCGTCTCATACATGGCCACGACGTTCTCCAGCGGGCTAATAGACTGGATATTGTGGCATGGAGCCAGAATGTACCCGCCGCCTTGACCGAGAATGCGCAGGTTATCGATCACTTCCTGTCGCACCTCCTCTACCGTGCCAAAAGGCAAGGTATACTGGTTGTCTACTGCTCCATGAAACACGATCTTGTCGCCAAACTCCTGCTTTAGCGTCTCACGGTCCAGGCCGGTACGCCACTGGATCGGGTTCAGTACATCTATACCGGCCTCGATCATGTCGGGAATGATACGCTGACAGTTGCCATCGTTGTGGTGAAAGACGAACGCCCCTGCCTCGTGGGCAAGGTCCACGAGGCGCTTCATGCGCGGGATGAGGAACTCGTGGATGTGGGCCGGGGAGAACATCAGCCCTTGCTGCCCCCCCCATATCCTCAGCCACACAAGTCACCATCACTCGCTCGGGAATCGCCTCGTAGACACGTTGGGTGTCTTGGTAAGCCAGGTCGAAAAGCTTGTCCAAACAATGGTGAACCATCTCTGGGTTGAGCACAAGTCCGTCAGCGCCCGCTCTTGGCCCCGCAAGTCTTTGTAGGTGAGGAACGGCTCGGGACCTCCACCCTGGATGGGATACATTCCGGATGCCTCGATTTGCCATGGGATACCGGAATAGTCCCACCAGTCAGGGCTAGGCCAGGTATAGCTGCGCTCGATCTCTTCCACCGTATTGAACTGGGCCAATGGATGAGATACACACTCCTGGTACACACCCATGCCATAGTCCACGCTCTGGTAGCTGCAGCCAAAGACATCGGCGTTCTCGGGCAACGGCGGCCCCACGTATTCCGGCCGGACCCGCACCACGTAATCCACATGCAGCTTTGCCAGCATCTCTCGCTCACTGCTGCATTTGAGGTGCTTGATCAGCTTGGCCGTGAACTCGAGCGTAGCCCAGTAGTCCATCGGCACTCGGTCCGGCCGCTGGCGGGTCAGCACGGCCAGCCAACGCTCGCGGGGCGTCATCGTTTCTTGTGGCAATTCCGCATTACCTCCACAGATTAGCCAAATCAGGGTGGTCGTGAAACTCGACAACATGCCGTTCTGTTCCATGCAATTCAAACAGAACGATTTCGTTTTCGCCCTCTTGGAAGAGAGGCGCAGGTACATAAAACGTCTTCTGCGGCCCACGCTGCCAGTAGCGCCCCAGATTAAAGCCGTTGAGCCAGCACACCCCTTTTGTCCAGCCGGGCAGAGCAAGGAAGGTGTCGCAGGCTTGCTTCACGTTGACTATACCGCGAAAGAATGTCGGCCCGTCTTTTGTTAGGCTGTGGGCAAAGTTCAACCCGGATAAATCATCCAGCGGCAGGGGGAAAATGGTCCAGCCAAACAAATACTGCTGCCCCAACAAGACACCCTCAGTTATCCCTTTGCGGTCAAGCAATTCAGGCCCATAATTCACCCGGCCCATGTTTTCGACCAAGATCTCTAGCTTTGCGCCGTCCGGCAGAACGGCAAACGAAAGTGATTTTTCCGGGCACTCGCGCTCTAGAACCCCGATAAAGCTGTCGTTGATAAAAACCTGGGCCCGATCACGCAGCCCCCTGATGGTCAGCTCTGTTTCAGGACGCGGCCCGGAAATATGGGTGCGATACAGGACAAAGCCATAGTTTTGGCCCAGGCTCTCCATGGAGGTAGGCGCCGGACGCTGGACCGGGGTTGCCAAGTGATCGAGTGCATCGATAAGGTTGACCGACTCGCTCAGGGCGACAGAACCCAACGCCATTTTCGGGGAGGGGGCAGGGACTGGCAGGTCAGGCAGGGGATCGTATTGGCCGATAACATCGCGAAAGGCCAGGTACTTTGGGGTGGGGTCACCAGCTTCATTGAGGGGAGCGTCATAATCGTAGCTGGTGATGGTGGCTTGGTAGGGTCCTGGATAGGAATTAGCGCCATTCATAAAGCCCCAATTGGTACCGCCATGAAACATATACAAACTGACTGAAGCCCCAGCCGCCAGGATTTCTGCCAATGTTTCTGCAGCATCCTCGGGGGAGCGCGTGTGGTGCTCCTCTCCCCAGTGGTCGAACCAACCATTCCAGAACTCGGCACACATCAGCGGACCACCGGGCTGGTACTCTCGCAGTTTGGCAAAGGCGGTTTCGGCGCGGCTGCCCAGATTGACGGTCTTGAGGATATGTGGCAGGGTTCCACCTTGCAGCATTTCATCGGTAGGTCCATCGGACGTGAACAGGGGTACTTGGACACCACGGGTGCGCAGGCCGTCTTTGAGATAGCGGAGATATGCTTTATCATTGCCATAGCTACCGTATTCGTTTTCTATCTGCATTGCGATGATAGGCCCGCCGTGAGTGACTTGAAGGGGAGCCAGTTGAGGGATGAGAGCGTCAAAGTAGCGATCAACGGCGTCCAGGTAGGGTCTGTGCATACAGCGCAGGCGCATGTCCGGCTCCCGCAACAGCCAGGCAGGTAGCCCGCCAAACTCCCACTCTGAACAGATGTATGGACCGGGACGGACGATCGCATATAGTCCGTGCGCCGCAGCCTTCTGGATGTATGCTGCCAGGTCTAGGCCAGCATCAAAGTCAAAGGCGCCCAGCTGCGGCTCGTGCAGATTCCAGGCAACGTAGGTTTCAAGCGTGTTTAACCCCATCGCCCGCATCTTGTGTAACCGGTCATCCCAATATTCCGGCAGAACACGAAAGTAGTGCATGGCACCTGCCAAAATGTGGAACGGTTGGTCGTTCAGCACAAACCGATGGTTATCATAAGTAAAGGTGGGCATACCTTGGTTCACTGGGGGCGACTCTGTATCATCCATATTCTAGTGCAACATCAATGAGGCAAAGATCATTCTCTTCGGTTCGCTTGGTCAGCGATGAGCTGTCTTTTTCGCGAGTTCATGTCTTCTGACTACCAAGCCTGTGTCCAGCACCTTGTTCGATTGTGGGGTCTATCGTGTCAAGCAGATCCAGGAACGCACCGAGCGACCTTGATGGGGCGCCGCCGCACCAGGTCCGCTCGGCCAAAATTGCGCGGGGGCGATGAAAATCTTTTTCAAAAAGGGCGTCTGGCTCCTCTTCTGTGTCATTTGCCCATACACAAATCTTGTACCCCAGCGAATTGGGATGTTCGGACAAAACCCATTCATTGTAGAGATACGCCTCGTCGAGAAACAGATCAAGAGAGGGGGTTAAATAGAGGGTATCTTCAGCGGTGTGAATCACCCGATATCCGGCGTCGAGGAAAAAGTGCGAGTCGCCCGCCGCTACCCACGCATTGACAAGAATATTTCTGTCGGGCGAGATGCTATGGGGCGACCGTTCCCACCACGACCAGATCTGCATCTGCTTGCCAAACGAGCGCACAAATTGGCTCATCTCGTTAATCCACTCGACAAACACATCGCCGGCATGAGGATACCCTTTCGATAGGGCGTACTGCACAAGTTCGGGGCACCGTGCCGGGGCGTCGCCGTCGGGCACTTCATCCGTCCCAATGTGAAAAAATGGCCCAGTGAAGAGGGGGATGTATTCACTCAAAAGCTCTTTGATCCACTGCCGGGCGTAGGGATCGGCGAAATTGATGGTCCAGTTGCCGTTTTGGGCTTCTGCCCAACGGCCGAAAGCCATAGACGGGCAGGCAAACGCCAAACGCGGATTGTATTGATTGATGACCACGCTGTGCGCGGGCAGGTCAATTTCCGGCGTCAGGGTGATGTGGTATTGATCGGCCCACGCCTGTAGCTGGGCGATGTCGGCCTTGCTGTACGATTTTTCCGCCGATAGTTGCGGATGCCGCTCGCTCTGCAAACGAAAAGCGTTCGCGTCGGTGAGATGAAGATGCAGTTCGTTGAGTTTGAGCCGCCCCATGTCCTTGATCAGATCATGGAGGTAGTCCATCTCCCAATATTTGCGCCCCGTATCAAGCATGAGGCTGCGATAGGTGTAGTGCGGCCAGTCGCGGGCCTGTCCCTGGGGCAAACTGCACCGGTCGGGAGCCTGCCGCAGGAGTTGCAAAATCGTCTGTCCGCCATAGAAAACACCGGTGGCAGCATGAGCGCGAATCGTTACCCGGTCAGCAATCTCCAAAAGGTAGCCCTGGTCACCGATTTGTTCATCTTCCAAATCCAGGGATAAGAATATGCTGCCAGGTTCAGATTCTGTTGCCATTTCGACAGGAAGCGAGAATCCCGTTGTATCTTGAGCTTCCTGTTGGATGTATTCTACACTTGCTTTCAAGTTAGGCGCGTATTTCTGATGCACCAGCAGACGTGTTCCTGACGTAATGGTATATTTGCCAGCCTGACCCGCCCATTCGCGCAGGCCAGGAATGATATAGGGTTTCTCATTAGAATTTTTCATACGAGTTGTTCCGATTTTAGCCACGGATCATTCGTTTTTTCGAGCCACTGATTGAGTTCAACAGTCAACTGCTGGATCAGGACTGGATTCTCCCCAGCAATATTATCTAGTTGATAGGGGTCTTTTTCGTTATCATGGAGCACAAACCGCTCGGTCTGCCCCTTTTCCCGAATCACGATAAAGGTGTAGTGGTGAGTCCGCAGCCCGCGTTTGCCCCCTTGGGGCCAGTCAGGATGTACTTGGAGATACAGAGCAGAATCCGGACGCTCGCCATCCCGTCCCAGGAGAACCGCCGAAAGGTCGGAACCTTCGACTCCCGCAGCCACATCGTTCCCCAGCCCCATCAAGTTGAGCAGCGTAGGGGTGAGGTCAGGCGGGCTCAAGAAAAAGTTATCCTGCCCCGGTTGGATTTTTCCAGGCCAGCGGATGATGAGCGGAACCAAGTATGATTCGTCGTACCAGGCAGTCTTTCCCATCAGGCCATGGCTGCCCATCATATCGCCATGGTCGGAAGTAAAAACAACGATGGTGTCTTCATCCAACCCTTCTGCTCTTAGGGTCTCTAAAATACGGCCGAATTGTTCATCAATACCGGTGATGGCCGCAAAGTAGTTTTTGATGTGCTCCCGCGCGGCCGCGCCTATGCCTTCTAGCCGGACATTGGGCCGGTTCAGCAACTCTTCGGGGGACAGATCTGTGTAGGGTTCCAGGTATTTTCCCGGAATTTGATCAAAGGGCATGTGCGGCGGGTTGTAGGAAATGAAAAGCGAAAAGGGTTTGTCAGCGGCGCGGTAGGCGCCATTCCGACTGCGGAGGTAGTCGAGGGCCACATCGGTTTCGTGCTTG
>WSZX01000273.1 GCA_013139935.1 Ardenticatenales bacterium | reverse complement strand
TCGTCAGCTTTCTCATCGTTGCCTTTGTGATTTTCCTGCTCATCCGCAGCATCAACCGGATGAAGCGAGAAGAGGAAGCGCCACCAGTCGAGCCGACAACGAAAGAGTGCCCGTATTGTCTGTCCACGATTCAAATCAAGGCCACCCGCTGCGCACACTGCACCGCTGAGCTGCCGGTGGCGTGAGGTCAATGATAGCTTCCGATGTTCGGACAAGAGTTCGGACAATCGTCATTTTCCGCCTGCTGGCCGCCCTAAAAATGGCAAGCGGGGGGGGTGTGCACACACCCCCCAATCCCTTGACACGGTCGCGAAAACAGGTTGTGTCCGAACTCATGTCCGAAGCCCAGCAGCTTCACTAGAAAGGAGGAGAGAACAATGGACGAATTGATCAAGCTGGTTTCGCAGAAAACCGGTCTTGCGGAAGGGATGGCCAGGACAGCCGTGGAGACGGTTGTCGGCTTTCTCAAGGAAAAGCTTCCGGCCCCCATCGCTGAACAAATCGACAGCGTCTTGGGCGGTGCTGGACCGGCGCAAAGCGTGGGAGATCTCGCAAAAGGACTGGGAGGCCTTCTGGGCAGAAAGTAGCCCACTCACAATCCATATTTGATAAGGAGACAACGGCTGCCATCTCAATCGGCGAAATCAAAGGTAGGTCCACCGAACGAGAGGCCAAACCGAAGGAGCGAGGGATCTACAATAGCGACCAGCTTCTTGAGGCGGCCCGCCCGCCCTCTGGACGACAGGCTTTGGCAGAGCATGCAGGCGTCGAGTCCCGGGCTATCCTGGAACTAGCCAACGGGCAGGCATGGCTCGTTTCAGGGGCATCCGTGGAGTTTTCTCCAACCTGCTGGAATAGACCGGCGTGGACACTGTGAAAGAGCCGGCAACTCGCCGTGCAGACAACCAGCACCCCAACCTATTGGATATAGACGCCAAAAAGAGACTGGCAGGTCGAGCGCCTAGCCTGGATATGGTGAAGGATTGGGTCGCCCAAGCCAAGCAGCTGCCCAGGTTGCTGCAATATTGATCTTTGGCATGGCGGGGCGCTGGTTGCCTCGCCACGCATCTATGATCTACCCAATCATTGACGGGCCGACAGGCGCTAGAGCTGATCGGGCCAGTCTCGCGCCAAAACACAGGCTCCAAGCCAAGAACAGTCTCAATCGAGGGAGGCTCCACGCCAGACTCACCCGGCAGCTTAGCTTTGCCGATAGTCACCCTAACCGCTGGTGGACAATCATTATCACAATGATAGAGCATTAAAAAGGAGCGAGTGAATGACGAAAGACGCATTTGATCGGCTGGATATGGATGATCTGGCGAGCCAGATGAAAGACGCAATGGCCAAAGCACAGGAAGCGATGGAGGATTTGCCTGATCAGATGGGGGAGATGGGAGACCTCATGGGATCGCTTTCAGCCCTGATGGAAGGAATGCCAGCGCAGATGGAAGAACTGACCACAGCTATGGCGGGTTTGGGGGGCAGCATGAAGCGAGTGTCGAGTCATCGGCCGGGGCGCCGGATTGGTCAGTGGAAGCGAGCATTCGGGTGGGAGAAAAGCTGCACCTGGTTGTCAGCGCGGCGTTTGACCTGGGAAAGGTCAGGGAAGCGTGGACCAGCACGCAGCACGCGCGGTTTGACGCGATAGTAGAGGGGGCAGTCGCCGCGGGCAGTGCAGGAGAGATTAAAGCAGGGCTAATGGACCAAATTATGGGCCAATTGAAGGAAAAGGGACGCAGTATGGCGCTTGTAGAAGGCGTGCAGGTGCTTGCCTGCCGGATACAAGGGGCGCCTGGGGACGCTGCCAAGACATTACGACTCTCTCCCGAGGCCAACATTCCATTGGTGATGGACAATAATGGACTGGGATTCGAGTTCGCGCCGCTGCTGACAATCCGCAACCGTTGGGAGAACGCGGATATACCGACGTTTTCGCCGATGGGGGAAGAGATTGTGGTCCAACTGGGGAATTTCGAGAGTGGAGAGGCGTTCAGGATAAGGTTCGAACCGGCCGGCCAAGAAGAAGAAATGACGGTAGAGTTGACATTCCGGCCGCTGGGTTCAAGCTAGCGATTTCTCAATCACCGCTGGCCAACCTGTATGGGTTCAGAACGACTCGCGCTGGCGAACGGTTTGGCGCGGCCGCAAGGGGGCGACGGATCGGCATGGACTACAGCATCTCAGGAAACCTGAAACAGCCGCGCCACAACCTGGTCGGCGCATGCCCACTGGCAAAGCCAGGAAAACCGTATTACAATCCTCCCTCACTTGATGTCTAGCGGAAAGAGGGCAAGTCTGGCAGGCATACCATGACTGATCGCATCCCACACTACCGTCGCAACATGATTGCCTTTCTGGGCGACTATGTTGGTTTTGCGCTGGCCATGACTCTGACCAGCACGACAGCGATTCTGCCCGATTTTGTGGGACGGTTGACCGACAGTCTTGTGGTCGTCGGCGTGTTCACGACGGTGAGCACCGGCGCCTGGCTATTTCCCCAACTGATCTTTGCCCGCTTTCTGATCACCAAAGAGCGCAAAAAGCCCTACCTCATCCTCGGGGGTGTAATCGGCCGCCCTCTCTACCTGATCTACGCGGCCGCCCTGTTTATGGGCCTTGGCCGTTTCCCGGTTCTCGCGCTGCTCCTCCTTCTCGTGGTGCAGTTCTCCTTCTGGGTAACTGATTCTCTCTCGGCCGTTGCCTGGATGGATATCTTGGGCAAAGCGCTCCCAGAGGCAGAGCGTGGGCGGATGATGAGCATTGCGCAACTGATCAGCGGCGT
>WSZX01000168.1 GCA_013139935.1 Ardenticatenales bacterium | reverse complement strand
CACGCCGAGTTTCGTGCTGGCTCTGATTGTACTGTTCGTCGCCGTCGTTATCCTCGACCTGGACGTCATCGGCCTCTTTTCACGCGAGTACCAGGACGCCCCGTGGAGCCTGGACAAGGTGGTGGATCTGCTCAAGCACCTGTGGGTGCCGGCGCTGATCGGCGCCTTTACGGGCACGGCGGGGCTCATACGCATCATGCGGGGCAATCTGCTGGACACCATGGGGCAGCCCTTTGTGGAGGCGGCGCGGGCCCGGGGGTTGAGAAACCGGACGGTGGTCTGGAAACACGCGGTGCGCATCGCCATCAACCCGCTGATCGTGATCCTGGGGACGGAGGCGCTGCCGCAGATCATCGGCGGCAACGCACTCATGGCCATCGTGCTGAACCTGCCGACGATGGGACCCATGTGGTTGGAGGCGCTGCAGCAACAGGATATGTACATGGCGGGCACCGGTATCGTCTTTTTCACCATGTTTCTGCTGATCGGCAATCTGTTCGCGGACCTGGCCCTGGCCTGGGTGGACCCGCGCATCCGGCTCGAGTAGCAAAAAGAGAGTGGTCAGATTCTACTGAATACTGACTTTGGAGGTAGGAGTTATGGCAAAGAATGAATCGCCGGCCCCATCCAAGGCGGAGAAAAACCAGGTCAGCCAGAGCTATTGGAGCCTCGTATGGTGGAGGTTCAAGAAGAACAAACTGGCCATCGCTGGTGGGATCATCGTAATCCTCTTTTACGTCTCTTGCGCGCTGTTCGCAGAGTTTGTCGCTCCCTACGGCCTGCATACCGAGTCGGACTATTTGGAGGGGCCGCCCCAGTGGCCGCGTTTCAGGGACGCCGAGGGCAAATGGCATCTGCGGCCCTTTGTGTACGGCATGGAAAAGCACATAGACCTGGCGACGCGTGAGCGCAGCTATGCGGTAGACACCACCAAGCGGTACCCGATCCACTTTTTCGTCAAGGCAGAGTCCTACAAGTTGCTTGGCGTTATCAATTACGACAGGCACCTGTATGGCGTCCATCCCGACCAGCAGGAGGGGTACATCTATCTGCTGGGGACCGACCGGCTGGGGAAGGATCAGTTGTCACGCCTGTTTTATGGCGGCCGTATCTCCCTGGTGATCGGCCTGACCGGGGTGATTATGATGCTATTCTTTGGGGCGACGTTGGGCGCGATCTCGGGCTACTATGGCGGGGCGGTGGATATGGCTGTGCAGCGTTCGACGGAGTTTCTGTCGGCGTTTCCTGACATCCCGCTGTTCATGGCGTTAGCGTCGGTAATCCCCGCAGAAATGTCGCCCATCCTCGTGTACTTTATGCTCACGATCATCCTGGCGTTCGTGCGCTGGGGCGGGCTGGCGCGGCAGGTGCGAGGGTTGGTGCTGTCGCTGCGCGAGCGGGAATACGTGCTGGCCGCCCAGAGCTTTGGCGCCGGCGACCGGCGCATCGTGTTCCGGCACCTGATCCCGGGCGCGCTGAGCCACATCACCGTCATCGCCACTCTGGCTGTTCCGGGCATGATCCTGGCGGAGACGGCGTTGAGCTGGCTCGGCCTGGGTCTGCGCCCCCCCATGACGAGCTGGGGCGTGATGCTTCAGGAGGGCGGCAACATACGCGCCATCCGCTATGCCCCGTGGCTTTTGATTCCGATCCTGTTCATCATCTTTGCGGTCCTGGCCTTTAATATGCTTGGCGACGGCCTGCGGGATGCCATGGATCCATATAGTGGTGGGTAGGAGAGGTGTGATATGAGTGAGAAACCATTGCTGGTGGAGATCAAGAACCTGAAGGTCCAGTTCGACGTCCGGGACGGCATCGTCAAGGCGGTGGACGGGGCGACCTTTGAGATCCGGCGAGGACAGACACTGGGCGTCATTGGCGAAAGCGGCTGCGGCAAATCAATAACGGCCAAGGCCATCATGCAGATGGTGCCCAGGCCGGGCAAGATCGTAGAGGGGGAAGTCATATACCACCGCCGGGTGAAGCAGAACGCCGACGGTGAAGTCGTCGAAGAGGTGTGCGTCACGGATCTGGACCCGGACGGGGACGAGATCCGCAAGATTCGCGGTGGGGAGATCGCCATGATCTTCCAGGAACCGATGAGTTCCCTCACCCCCGTTTACAACGCAGGTACCCACATCCGGGAAGCCGTCAGTTTGCACCGGCTGGTTCCTATCCGCAAGGTTGGCAGCCAGATGGCTGAAACCATCCGGGCCCACCGGAAGGTCACCAAACAGGAAGCCCGGGAAATCGCCATTGACATGCTCCGCAAGGTGGGGATACCCAAACCGGAACAGCGGGTGGACAGCTACCCACACCAGTTGAGTGGCGGACAGCGCCAACGGGTCATGATCGCGGTCGCGCTCTCCTCCGAGCCGGCCATGCTGATCGCCGACGAGCCGACGACAGCGCTGGACGTCTCCATCGAGGCACAGATCCTGGACCTCATGCGCGAGTTGCAGGAGACGATGGACATGACCATCCTGTTCATCACGCATAACCTGGGCGTGGTCGCCGAGATGGCCGACGAGATTTGCGTGATGTACATGGGCAAAGTGGTTGAGAGGGCCGACGTCGTTTCGGTGTTCTACGAACCCAAGCATCCCTACACTCGCGCCTTGCTGCAATCCATCCCCCACGTCGGCAAGAAAAGCAACGAACGACTAGCCTCCATCGAGGGCATGGTGCCCGACCCGTTCAACCTGCCCACGGGGTGCCTCTTCCATCCACGCTGTCCGGAGTTCATGCCGGGTAAGTGCGACCGGATCGTACCAGGGTGGAAGCAGGTGGTGGGAGCCCGGGAGGAAGAGCAGAATCTCATCCACTGGCTGGACCATTTTTCGATTGCTAAAATATTGGTTCTCACCAAAACCGATAAGCTATCAAAAACTAAAGTGATCAAG
>WSZX01000454.1 GCA_013139935.1 Ardenticatenales bacterium | reverse complement strand
TGTCAAACCACTGGGTGATCGGGTGGTGGTTAAACCGGTTGAGCAGGAGCAGACTACTGCCTCGGGTATCATCCTGCCAGAAACGGCCAAAGAAAAGCCGCAAGAGGGCAAGGTGTTGGCTGCGGGTCCCGGCCGGCGTGATGACGCGGGCAAGCGGATTGCGATGGATGTGGCGGTCGACGACAGCGTTCTGTTTGCCAAGTACGCCGGCACCGAGATAAAGTTGGGCGACGATAAGCTGCTCATCTTGAAAGAATCAGACATTCTGGCAATTGTTGTCAAATAGGCTGTTGAGGAGATAGCGAATATCATGGCAAAACAACTAGAGTTCCGAGAAGATGCCCGACGCAAACTCAAGGTTGGCGTTGATACCCTGGCAGAGGCCGTTGTTACCACCCTTGGCCCCAAGGGGCGCAATGTTGCCCTGGACAAAAAGTGGGGCGCTCCCACCATCACACACGATGGTGTTACCGTCGCCAAAGAGATCGAGTTGGAGGACCCGTTTGAGAACATGGGCGCTCAACTCCTGAAAGAGGCTGCGACCAAGACCAACGATATCGCCGGTGACGGCACCACCACCGCCACACTGCTGGCCCAGACCATTGTTAATGGCGGGCTCAGGAACGTCACGTCTGGCGTCAATCCGATGCTACTCAAGCGCGGTCTCGAAAAGGGAACGCGGGCGCTGTCCGAAGCACTCTCCGGTATGGCGATTGATATCGAGACGCGGGAAGAGATTGCTTCTGTGGCTGCCATCTCTGCGCAGGACCAGGAAATCGGCGATTTGATTGCCGAGGTCATGCACAAGGTCGGCAAGGATGGGGTGATCACCGTGGAAGAAGCCAAAGGTCTGACCTTTGAGACGACCTATGTAGAGGGTATGCAGTTCGACCGTGGCTATATCTCTCCCTACTTTATCACCGATCCGGAAGCGATGGAGGCGTCGATTGAGGATGCCTACATCCTGATCCATGACAAGAAGGTCTCGGCCGCCAGTGACATCGTTCCCCTGCTGGAGAAGCTGGTTCAGATTGGAAAGCGGGAATTGGTCATCATTGCCGAAGACATCGATGGCGAGGCATTGGCAACCTTGGTGCTCAACAAGCTGCGCGGGATGGTGAACGCGTTGGCGATCAAGGCTCCCGGTTTTGGTGATCGGCGCAAGGCGATGCTAGAGGATATCGCCATTCTGACTGGCGGACAGGTTGTTACTGAGGAGATGGGACGCAAGTTGGAATCTGTCACCATCGCCGACCTCGGCCGGGCGGACAAGATCGTCTCGACCAAGGATGACACGACCATCGTGGGTGGTGCCGGCGACGAGTCCAAGATTCGCGGCCGGATCGAGCAGATCAAGGTGGAAATCGACAAGTCCACCAGCGATTATGATGGCGAAAAGCTGCAGGAACGCCTGGCCAAGCTGGCCGGCGGTGTGGCCGTCATTGGCGTCGGCGCGGCAACCGAGGTCGAGATGAAGGAGAAGAAGCACCGGGTTGAGGACGCGCTGAGTGCCACCCGGGCTGCTGTCGAGGAAGGGATCGTGCCTGGTGGCGGCGTGGCGCTGATCAACGCCCTTTCCGCGCTCGACTCTGTCGAGTCCTTAAACCGGGCCGAGGAGATAGGTATCGACATTCTACGGTCGGCTATGGAAGAACCGATGCGCCATATCGCCATCAACGCTGGCAAAGACGGAGCGGTCATCGTGGATGCGGTCCGCCGAAAGCAGAAGGAGCAGGACAATCCCCACTTGGGGTACGATGTCCTCGCAGAAGATTTCGTGGACATGGTCAAATCTGGCATCATAGATCCTGCCAAGGTGACCAAGGGCGCGTTGGAGAATGCCGCTTCTATCGCCGCCATGATTCTGACGACGGAAGCGCTGATCACAGACATCCCTGAGCCGGAACCACCGGCCCCGGCAGGTCCTCCGGGAGGTGGCATGTACTAGACCCGTCGCCTGACGGATGAGGAGAGGGGCGCACCTGTGCGCTCCTCTCTTTTTTTCCGAGACACGGCCGGGTGCGCCAAATCCGTTCCAATGTGCCAGACGATCTCCATAGCCCAGGCAAAGAGTCACTACCTCGGGGGCACAAGCACTGCGCATGGCTTTGATCATGTACTGCGGGTGACAGCGCTGGCCGAGTGCATTGCCCGGGCCGAGGGTGCTGACCTTGAGATCGTGCGAACAGCCGCACTGCTGCATGATGTGGCGGCCCATGGCCAGGATCGCGATGATCACCATCTGGTGGGAGCCGAACGGACGGTCAGAATCCTGCTGAACATGGGTTGGCCCGCCGCGCGGACAGAAGCGGTGGCACACTGCATCCGGGCACACCGGTTCCGCGCCTCTTCCAGCCGCATGCCGCCGGACGAAATCGGCCGCAAAGATGTCCCACAGACGCTGGAAGCGCAGTGCGTTTTTGATGCCGACAAGCTGGATGCTATTGGTGCGGTGGGCGTGGCGCGAGCTTTTGCCTACTGTGCTGAGCTTGGCCAATCATTGTGGGGCACAGTCTCGCCAGAATTCAAGGCGGGAGAACACACGGGTGAACAACACACTGCCCACCACGAGTTCCACTTCAAACTGTTGCGCGTTCGTGATCGGCTCTATACCAGGACCGGCCGGCGCATCGCGGCGGATCGCCATCGTTACATGGTGGGCTTTCTCGGCCGGATGACGTCAGAGGTGGCCGGAGAACTCTGAAACACTCAAGGCGGAGGTTTCTCGGCCAGGATGATCAGGTGTTCGGACCCGGCCGTGTAGGGCGAGCGGTCATTATCCCCCCAGACCGCCGTTGTCGATAGCCCTGATTCCTCGATCAGCAGTTCGGCCTCTTGGCGAAACAGGTATCGCAGCTTCATTGGTGCTAGTGTCCGCCTCACCGTCTCATCTGCTCCTATCCGATCGTAAATCCACGTGATGGACAAGGTCTGCTCCATCTCGTCCAATTGGGTGCTGGAGAATTGAAGCACCAATTCCCCGGTCTCGGGATCGTCGAAGGTCCTTTCCAGCACCAATGCTCCGTCGTGCTCAAAGCTGGTGATGGTGGCCGGTGCGGGAAGGGCGATGAGGAGGCGGCCGCTCGGGGTTAGATGCCGGGCAATGCAGCGCAGCGCGGCCGATTGCGCCTGGCGGTTGGGCAGGTGCATCCAGGTGTTGAATGGAGCGGTGACGAGTGGAAACTGCCTCCCGAGATCGAAATCGGTCATTTCCCCCAACACCAGAGCAGCGCGCTCCTGGAGTCCGGCGGCCGCCAGCCGCCTACGTGCGCGGGCGAGCATCGCCTCCGAGTTGTCCAATCCCACCACTGTAAAGCCTGCCCGGGCCAGTGGAACCAGCGTCCGGCCGCTGCCTGCACCCAGTTCCAGGATCGGCCCACCCGTCTCCTCGGCCAGCCCCAGCAACAATGGGATATCGGCCACGGCATCGGCGTGGACCAGGTCGTAGTACCTTGCCAACCTGTCATTGTCCGCCGTCATCATTCGGCCGCATGGGTACCCATGATCTCCCCATAGTATACCCGGTGTAGAAACGAGGCGGAATTGAGGCGTCAAACTCTTCTGGATTCACGTCGTTCTTATGAATCACCTGACATTCGTACACCAGAGGGCAGGCATCAATGGTCACGGATTTGACCATTCGCCCGGGGGGACACACTCATCTGGAATCGTGCGAGTTTGTCATGAGCCCGGCCGCTCTTGGTTCCGCAAAAGAGGGCGAACTCGCTCATCGCCGGCGTGGGGACATTCACCGTAAGGTCATTTGCTTCTTCAATGAACTGGTAGGTGTAACGGGACGGCCGGGCGAGCACGGTAAAGACGGGCCGCCCCCAGACGGGGCCGATTGTTCCCCAGCAAATCGTCGTCACATCTGATTCGCCGCCTGGCTTGGTGGCGACCAAGAGCAATCCATCGCCGCCCAACTGGCAAATCGTTTGAGCGGACTGGTGGGTGCACGGAACCGGTTTTCGAGCCATAGTTGATACCTCCTGTTGACGAGTGGTCGTGGTGCGGCCGGCCCGCAACAGGTCCAGGCAAGGGCTGGTGCAGAAAAACGCGGATCTCTACTCTTCTCCTGAAAGCTGATTGTGCCCGAGCACCTGCGTGTCATCGTTCTTGCGCACTGTGCATCCGTGGTTGGGCAGTGTTATCGCGGCGTGCACAGGAGCCCGAATCAGGTTCTCACACCTTGATCACCATCCCTCGCGATGATCGCGCGCCGGATCATACTGGGTGCGGGCTGGTTTGTGCTCCGCTGGCCAGCCGATGGAAATCATGCTCAGAATGCCGATATCGTCGGGGATGCCCAGCACGCTGCGGACTGCCGTCTCACGCTCCTCGTTGGGATGACAACCCAGCCACACGGCGCCTAGCCCCAATGCAGAGGCCGCGATCAGGATGTTCTGTGTTGCGGCGGAACAGTCCTGCACCCAGTAGCGGGGGGAGGAGGCCTGATCGCCACAAACGGCGATGGCCAGCGCCGCACGAGCCATCATTTTGCCGTATGGGTGTGCCTCTGCCAGGGCGGCCAGGGTGGATTCTTCTGATATCGCGACCAGGTGCCACGGGCGGGCATTATTGGCCGACGGAGCTGCCATCCCGGCATCCAATAGAGCCTGGATCATGTCCTCCGTCACCGGCTCTGACGTGTACCGCCGGATCGAACGGCGGGAGAAGATGATGTGAAGTGCAGGGTCCATGTGTTTTCCCTCCTTTGTTATCACAAGAGATGTCTCTCAGCTGTCTTCATTAAGGACTGCCTTTCACCAATCAGTTGTTGCTTGGATTGTAGTGGCTCCAAGGCTGGGCTCGGATCTCGGTGTCCAAAAAGCTGGGACCCAGGTGCGAACGCCGGTTTTGCCGCCCTTTCGTCTGCGCCAAGGGAATCCTGCATGTCCTTCGGCCTCATAGACCATGACCTATGGGGTAATATGATACGGGAGAAGCGAGTAAAGGGCAAACCGGTGCTTTTCCGGTGAACCATTGGTCTCTCAGTTGGAGGGTGTCGAACGGATGATGGAACCCTGCTGCCCCTGCAGTTCCATCCCACCATCTCCCTCTTCGGCGGCGCACCTTTTCTTCTACACCCTCAGGGTGTGGAAAAACAAGTGAGGCACCGTCCTATCTGCACTTCCGCTGCTGCACACACTTGCGCCTGCGGGCAGTGCAGGTGAGGAAAGCTGGCAGGGGTGGCGAAGGGGGCGCTTTGCGCCCCCTTCGCCACCCCTGCCTCTCTCTCCCATCGCCGCAGCCCCTTTTTCAACACCCTCCACCCTCTCATTTGCCTGCTTGCCTCCTGCCCCATTGGCATGGTATAGTTGATGTCATGACACGTGCAACCGATATCCTGAGAAGACGCAGGCGCCGTACCAAAGGAAGCGGGCCGGTGCTGGCGATATTCTTTCAGGTCATTG
>WSZX01000197.1 GCA_013139935.1 Ardenticatenales bacterium | reverse complement strand
TCAGGTGTCCCACCGACGCCATCACCTCGCCCGCCAGTCGGCCGCTCTTTCGCCCCTTTGCCATCTACAACGTGCGCAGGGCATCGCGCGACCCGTCACTGGACTATGCGCTGGTCACCCACCGTCGGGGCCGCACCCGGCCGCTGCACGGCGACCCCAACCCGGACAGGACGCCGCGCGCCGGGAAATAGATGAGACCGATTTGTTATTCATGCAGCGCCCTTGAGGCGAACAGGAGGTTATACCGTGAAAGAGTTGGTATCGAATATCCATTGGCTGGGCCACGACAGCTTTCGGATAGAAGGAGACGGGCTGGTCATCTATATCGACCCGTGGAAGCTCAAGGGCGGGCCCAAAGCCGATCTCATCCTGATCACACACGATCATCACGATCATTGCTCCCCGCCTGATGTGGCCCAGGTGCTCACGGATGACACGGTCATTGTGACCATCCAGGCCGCGGCCGACATGCTGCCGGACCCGGTGCTCGTGGTCAAACCTGGGGATGAGTTGACCGCCAAGGGCATCCCCATCAAGGCCGTGCCCGCCTACAACGTCAACAAGTTCCGCAGTCCGGGCGCCCTCTTTCATCCGCCCGAGGCGGGCCACGTGGGGTTCATCCTCACGGTTGACGGCCGGCGCATCTATCACACTGGGGACACCGACTGCATCCCGGAGATGAGCTCGATTGAAGCTGATATCGCGCTGCTGCCGGTAAGCGGGACCTATGTCATGACGGCCGAGGAAGCGGTAGAGGCGGCCGCGGCCATCCAGCCCCAGGTCGCCATCCCGATGCACGTTGGCGGAGGCATTGGGTCGCTGGCCGACGCCGACCGTTTCAAGCAGGCTGCGGCCGTGCCCGTGGTCGTGCTTTCCCTGGAGAGCTAGCGCTGATCGCCGGATATCACCGGCCGGAATCGGACGCAGACAATCGCGGATTGTTGTCATTGCTTTCATCAGCGTGTTTCCGCGGGTATCTGCGTCCCACTATTCTCCCGGATCAACGCAAATCGGTCGCCCGGCAAGGCCTGGAAAAAGCTGGGGAGGCACCGTGACGTGGCGCCGCTGATAACCCATATCGTGGTCGGCGAGCGCGTGTTCGCCCGCATGGCATCATGGCCGTATGGTCCCTTTTTGCTGGGCTGCGTCCTGGCGGATGTCAACAGCTTCACCGAGATCGACCGGCGCCGGACCCACTTTGTCGGCCGTCCCGCCGCCGACGGCGAGGTAGCGTTCAGCCAGAGCTGCACCCGATTTCTCCGGCAGCTCTCGTCTTTGCTGCCTCGTCCCTGGAACGAGTTGGCCGCGGGCGACCAGGCCTTTGTCGGCGGGTACCTCTGCCACCTGGCGGCCGACGAGGTCTGGAAGAGATTCACCTGGGAGTTGATGCACGGGCTGGGGATCGATTCCTGGACCCACTTCCCGGTGCCGCCAGGAGTCGTTTTCACCGCGTTCGGCGTGCTCACTCGACAAAGGCTTCAGCGACCGGAAGCCGTTTCCTCCGCGCTCGTGGGCGTCGCCGTACCCAACGTGCTGGCGCACGTGCCGCACAGCGCCTTTCAGACGATGTGGGAGATCACCCGGGACCATGTCTCGGACGGCCGCAGGCCAGCGTCGTATTTCGACTTGCTGGAACGGCAGGGGCGGCCGAAAAGCGAGGTAGAGGCGGTGCGGGAGCGCCACGAACAGTACTGGGATCAGGCGGTCGCCCTGATCGAGGACGCAGGCGAGCCCGAGCGGTACCTCCAGGCGGCCATCAGGCGGGGCCTGGAGATGATGCCCCGACTGTGGACCGGATAGGAAACTCGCGCACCGGCATCAGGATGCGGGGTAAGCATCACGCGCGTCCGCACCCACCAGAACCGGACCGAGACCCGGGCCGGTGAGAAGAGTACGAACCTCGTGCGACGGTGGCTGATCGCCCCGCTGGGGATATTCCTGGGGTGGCTCTTTCTCGTGTCCACTCTGCTTGGCGCCGGCCGATCCTCTTTCGCGCTCCAGCTAACTCTCACCCCGAACGCCTATCTGCCGTTGGTGGCAAACCGGTCAGCGCTGACCGCGACGCCCACCGCCGCGCCGACCGCAGCGCCGACCGGGACGCCGGTCCCGCCGGACGATCTTGCCAACGAGCAATCTATCATCCACCTGATCAACCAGAACCGAAGCGCGAACGGGCTCCCGCCCTTTACGCTGGTGTCCGAACTGACCCAGGCGGCGCGCCGGCACAGCCGCGACATGGCGGACACCAACTTTACCGGGCACACCGGTTCCGATGGCTCCAACGGGGGGCAGCGGATGCAAGAGGCGGGCTATGAGTGGGCCCGGTGGGCTGAGACGATCGGCTGGGGATTCAGCGGCAACCCGGCCAGCATGGTCAACTGGTGGATGAACAGCTCCATTCACCGGGGGATCATCCTCTCGGACAGCCTCGAGGATCTTGGCGTGGGATACGCCAGGAACCCCGACAGCGACTATGGGCACTATTGGACAGTCAACTATGCGACCCGGGCGGGAATGGCCCAGAATCGGCCCGGGCCAGAATTCGCGTGCGTGCATGCCACGGCCGGGGCCTCGGCCGGCAGTGTAATGCTGCACGGTCCGGAGCCTTGCCGGTGACTCGAGCACCGGCAAGGCTGAGGGCGGCGGCGTGCACACGGCCCGCGCTCCAGTCA
>WSZX01000292.1 GCA_013139935.1 Ardenticatenales bacterium | reverse complement strand
CGCCGGGAAGGGGGCCGACAGGTACAAGCGCACCGTATAGTCGTCCACGATCTCGACGCTTTCCACAGGCCCGATGAGGCCTTTGCGCGGGGAGGTGTGGGGCTCGGTGTACTCGATCGCATTCTCGGTGATGATGCGATCAAAGGTGAATTTCACGTCCTCGGCCGTCAGGTCCTCGCCGTTGTGGAAGGTAACGCCCTTTTTGAGCACAAACTCCCACGTGACGCTGTCAATCAGCGTGGCCGATTCGGCCAGTTGCAGCAACACCCGGCCGTCGCTGGAGCGAGTCACCAGACCGTCGAACATGTTGCGGATGACGGTCTCGGTTGTAGTATCGCGGTAATCGGCCGGGTCCAGTGTCATGATCTCGGCGGACAACCCAATGACCATAGTGCCGCCCGGCTGCGGACCCACGATCGGCGTGGCCGTCACCACCTTCTCTACTTCGACTTCCACGATTCGGGGCGTGCCTTCCACGATCACCGTCTCTTCCACGATCTGCGTGACGATGACCTCCTTTTCGATCACCTCCGGGGTGGGGGTCGCACAACCTCCCAACAGAGCCAGTACTGTCAATAGTGAGACGCCTATTAGCAGTGATCTCTTAAAAGCAAACATCTTCGATCTCTCCTCTCTTTCGCTTCAATCCGATACCAAACACTTGAATACGGTCCGAGTTCCCACGTTTCGCCGAGGGCGCCTCACCTCCTTTCCGTCTCTACAATCGCTACTCGGCCAACAAGCCGCTCCGCCTATATGCTTCGTCCACCATGTGCAAGGATTCGACGACGCGCTCCGGCATGTCAAACGATAGGGTCGCCACCAGCGTATTCAGCAGCGACAGCGTCGCAACCGGAGAGAGATTGTGCGCCACCCCGCTCGTCGCAACCAGAAAATGATGGTCCGGCAGCCGAGCCAAGGGGGATAGCCTGCTGTCGGTAATGCCGATGGTTGTGGCTCCAATCTCCTGCGCCTGCTCGATGGCTTGAACCACGTCCCGGAGATTCCGCCAGAAACCGACGCCAATCACCACGTCATCCGGCCGCAGAAACGCCAGCGCCAACGCCAGCGGCTCGCCCCCGCCGGCGACACACTGGACCGGCAGCCCAATCACTTGCAGCGCATGGGCAAAGAACCCGACCACCGTTGAGGTCAATCCGCCTCCTACCACCAGTATCTGCCGGGCGCGGCGTATCTCTCCCGCTGCAGCTTGCAGACGGTCGCCGGCCGTGAGCTCGGCCGTGCGCTCGATATTCTGGATGTCGGTGCTAAAGGCGCGGGCCACTAGGTCCTCTTTGGGCAGAGGGTTGTCCAGCCGCTCCTGAAAACGTCGCACGGCCGGCCACTGGCGGGATACCTGGTCGCGGACCGCTGACTGAAGGTCTATGTAGCCCTTGTACCCCAGTGCCTGGCAGAATCTCACCACCGTGGCTGCACTGCTATCGGTTCTCCCCCCTAGTTCGCTTGCCGAGGAAAAGGCCACGATCTCTTGATTGTCCAGTACAAAACGGGCGATCTCCTTCTGCTTCCTGCTGAGGCCCGACAAAGCCGCCACGATCCTCTCCTCCAGAGGAGCTTGGCTCGCAGCCGGGCTCAGTTCGCCATCGTGCTTACCGGACATCGATAACTCTACCCATCAAACCTCAGGCTGCATTCTACCTTGGATTTCCAGGAGGTGCAACATTTGTTGCACGCTACCATGCGTCGCAACACTCATTCCAACACTGCCTGGACTGGCTGGGTTCAGATCAGGCTCGATTCTTGTCTCCGCAGCACCCTTGTCACCCCGACTGGCAGAAATCGTCCCCATTGGCCACACGCTCCGAGAGGGCAAGCAGGAACCAGCGCAGGCCGCTTGTTGGCCATATCGCCCCGCCCGGCTATAATCCACCCACTGGCTAGATAGGGGTAATCATCCGCAATGACGGCTGCCACCAACTCACCCATCATCTATTCGATCGGCCACAGCGACCACGAGCCGGAGACCTTTGTCGCCCTCTTGCAGCGCCATGGGATTACCACTCTGGCAGATGTGCGGAGCCAGCCCTACAGCCGCTGGGTGCCCCACTTCAATCGCGAGACACTCGTCCAATCCCTGACAGAGGCCGGCCTGACCTATCTCTTCATGGGTGATACACTCGGCGGCCGGCCGTCAGACGACACCCAAGAGGCCGATGAACATCCCAACTATGACCTTATCGCAGCAACTCCCGGTTTTCAAGCCGGCGTGGGGCAGTTGCTGGAACTGGCCCGCACCAACACCGTCGCCATGATGTGCAGCGAGGGCGACCATCGCCGCTGTCACCGCGCCTTGCTGGTCACTCCCGAGCTACTGGCCCGAGACGCCCGCGTGATCCACATCCGCCCTGACGGTGATACTGTCGAGGCGCACCCGGAATTGAAGCAACTGACGCTATTCTAGAATCAGAGTACAATCAGACAGGGTTCCGGAAAACAGAAACCTCATCCAGCCGCATCTTCAAGGGAGGAACCGCCTGCCTACCATCTACACCATTGGTTTTCAGCGCAAGCCATTGTCCCGATTCATTAGCCTGTTGCGTGAGGCTGGCGTGGATGCAGTCATTGACATCCGGCTGCGCAACACGTCGCAACTGTGCGGCTATGCCAAGCGTGACGACCTCGCCTATCTGCTGCGCCAAGGGTTTGGCATCGCCTACGAACACCATACTGACCTGGCCCCCACCACCGAGACCCTAGATGCCTACCGTCAGGACAAGGACTGGGTCGCCTACGAGAAGCGCTTCAACCAAACACTGGTAGAGCGGCCGACCGAGGCCATCGGGCGCGACATCCTCTCTCGCCACGGGGCGGTCTGCTTGCTCTGTTCAGAGCCGGCGCCCGACCAATGTCACCGGCGCCTGGTTGCCGAGTATTGGGCCGACCGTTTCTCTGACCTGGCTGTGGTCCACCTCAAAGGCTAGCACAGGGAGCCCCGATGCCGGCTCAGGAGATTCTGGTCTTGTCAATGACCCGTATGCTCAGCGGCGTTTGTACGGCCGGCCTTGTCCACCAAGCCCACCCGGCCAGCCGCTTGAGCTGGGTGCGCCCGATCAAGGAGCGCTCGAGCCTGCTGCTGGGCGACCTCACCGATGCCCAGGGGCGGGTCATTCAGCTAGGCGATGTCGTCGAACTGCAACTGTTGAGGCGCCGCCCCATCCCGCCCCACACCGAAGACTGGATCACCGATTTCATCTACCACCGCCCTCGCTTGCTGCGACGCCTGGAGGGCGAGCGCCGCGCCCGCTTTTTGGCAGAGCACCTCGACCGGGCCGCTGAAGAGGTGCTGGGCCGAAACCCATCTCGCTCCCTGTGCCTGGTCCGGTCGGATCGCCTCTGGGCTCACTTCACCCTCGATCCCTACTCGCTAAAGTATGAAGCTCGCATCGGCTTCACTCTGAGTGGCACCTGTCACCCACAGGCAAACTCGCCGCGAGGACTCCCGGTCACAGATATCAAGTGGCGAGCCCTGGGACGGAGCTGGTTGGGAGAAAAGGGGGGAGAACTCAGGATGGAAGAGGACGCGCTGCTGCGGCGGCTCCCGGCCGAGGAGGTCTACCTGGCCTTGGGCCTCAGCCGGGGATTCCAGGGCAAGATGTGGCTCATCGTCACTGGCGTCCACGTGGTACCCGATTACCAGGTTGAGATTGATTACCGCAATCTCTGACTGGCTGCGTGGGCGCCGCTCCACCACCCCCTTGCAATGCTGCCCCCCCCGTAGCGCAGGTTCCGCGCGTGCTATGCCGTACTGGAAAAGCGCGAGCAAAGCCAAGTACTTGACCAACAACAACTTGGCAGTTTGTGACCGCTCTACCCGTGAATCACTATCGAAAACGGGTAGTTATTCCTTAACAAGTGCTAACCTCGGTCCGCTTTGATCTCGGACAGCCGTGCGTCGGAAATCCCGAAATGGTGGGCCAACTCATGGATCACCGTTTGGCGAACCTGAGCGCGGATTGCGGCCGGTGTGCGGCAAATCTGTTCGATCGGCCGCTGGTAGATGGTGATCTTGTCTGGCAGGACCAGCCCATAGTGGCTGGTGCGCCGCGTCTGGGGAACCCCTTGGTAGAGCCCTAACAACAACTGCCCCCTCCGCATCCCCAACTGCTTCAGAATCGTCGGGGACGGCTCCCGGTCCACCGTCACCTCCACATTGTCCAGCAACTGCCGGATATCGGCCGGCAGGCTATCCAATGCCCCCACCACCAGTTGCTCAAACGCGCGGCGATCCATCTGGCGTCCGGCGCGGCTGTTTACCCAACTCGTACAACACCATATCCCTCTTTCCCCACTCCCCGCACGCGCAGACGGCCGGTCGTCGGCGTATCAGTCGCTAATGCACCCAAACCCAGGTCCCCTCCCCCCGAAAGCGGTTGATCCCTTCTGGAACAAATGGAGCAGTCCACTGGTAGAGCCACTGGGCTGAAATGGGCGGCAGGTTTACACACCCATGGCTGTGCCTGTACCCAAAGGCATCGTGCCAGTACGCGCCATGCAATCCGATTTCATAGTCATAGTACATCGTCCAGGGAACATCTTCCAGATAATAGTAATCCGATTTCCCGTGTTGGCCGCTCATCTTGGCTATCAGCACCTTCTCATAGATACGAAAGTGGCCGCGCCTGGTCGCCCATTGAGGCAGCCCGCCGGATACCAAAGTTGCGTACACCATCTGATCGCCTTCGTACGCAGCCAACGTCTCCTCATACAGGTCGATCTCGATCCACTTTTCTCCCGGCCCTACCCCTGCCGGCCGGGGATCAATGTCTACCATTCCCACGTACCCCTGCCTCACCCATTGATTGGGGTCAATCAGATACCAGGAGTGGCCATCGATTCGTTCCGCGCCATAGATATTGACCAGATCGTAGCGATAGAGCATGGGATGATCAGGATCGGCCCGTTCGCCGGGCAGGGAGCTGGGCCGCACGTTACGCAGAATCCAGGCAAAGGGAAGAGCCGGTTGCGACGCCAGGCGGATGCCGGCAAAGCTGGATGGCCGCACCAGGTGGATATTCCTCTCATGCACGTATTCATCTGCTCGTTCCGAGTTGCGGGGAGAATTGACGTTGATCTGGTACCAATGTTCGTCATCAGTCCACGTCTCACCCGACAGGCTGACGTAGGTGAAACCCGGCTGAGAGACGCGAATTGGGGGTAGGCCGGCGGCCGCCTCGGCCGGAAGGCGATAGATGGGCGTATAATCATCTATCCAGGCGTACACATCCGGCGTGCTGACATGTTCCTCGTCGGCCCACGTCTCATAGACAACCATCTCCACCTCCCGGGCGGGCAACCCTACCGGCCGGAAAACGGACACGTTGCGGGCCTGCTCCGTGGGGCATAGCGCCGGCCCATCTTCGCTCAATGCAAAGCAGACACCGCCAGATGCCTCGCCTTCCTGTGTCGCAACCAGCGCCAGGGCAGTACCGAGAACAATCCAATGCCAACGCATCGCGTATCCTACTCTCTAGGCGTCCCAGATTGCAGAGATCTCACCGCACCATTATACTCGACCTGAACGTTCCTTGCATCGCGACGGTATCCCTCTCCTTTGACGTTCGGACCTGCCCTCCACCACCATCCCTTGTCCTGGCCAACTGGATTAGCAGTGTCCGAACTGATTCCAAAGCTCTGGATACTGTTCCCGCCTCACCAATCGCTGGCGGCAAACACGCTCCGGAGCAGGTCGGCCCGTTCGATCGGTGTCATGGCCCGCGGGCGGGCCCAGTTCTCTATCAACCCTGTCCACAGATCAGTGGCGATGAGCCGGCCGGCATATATCACATGCCGGTCAATAAAGGTCTGCCGGGTGCCCAGTTTGTCCATCTGGTCAAAAAAGAGGTTTCCCAGCCCAAAGTGAACAATGCTGCCACCACCAGCGGCAAAGGCGAATCCTTGAGCATGGTGTCCCTGGCTCCCGCTGACAATGTCCGCTCCGGCCGCCGACAATGCCAGGAAATCCGTCCTTTGTTGGCTGGTCGCGGCATAGGTATAGTGCTCCCGGTACTGGATGCCCACCGCCACCACGTCCACCTGCGCTGCCAGTTCGGTCACCGAGGCCGCCAGCGACTGCATGGTGCAATAGGCCGCCCCGGGGCTGTCCACCGTGGCCCACGCAAATCGAGGTCCAACCGGGTTGCACCCCATCAAGCCGATGGTGTTACCGTTGTGCGTAACGGTCAGCGGCTGGCTTGCCTCCAGCGCGTTTGCCCCGCCCCCAAACGTTCCCCACCCTCGCTGCTGATACATCGCCAGGGTATGGTCAAAAGCGGCCGTGCCCCAGTCATTGTTGTGGTTGCCCGTAAGCTCGATGACGTTCGCGCCGATGAATTCCAGCAGTTCGATATAGCGGTCATCGGAACAGAATCGAATGGGACCTTCCTGGCGGGCCGGGTCGGGGTATGGACAGTCGCTGGCAAAAGAGACCTCGTTGCTCACATGCACGATATCAGCCGATTGCAGCACCCGGGCGACCTCCTCGCCCGGGTAGGTGATGCCGGATATCTCCATCGCGTACGCGGTGGCTCGCGCCAGGGCGGTGACCCCCGTCATTGCCAACACCGTCATCAGGCTCTCGTCTCGGTTGGTCACACTGGCGGCCGGTCCGCCCAGTGCGATCCAGACCTCTTCCACCTTGTCTGCCCGGCCGCATAGCCCTACCGGGAGCGCCAGGGGATAGACTGCCGGGTCCAACCGTCTGTCCAGCGGTGACAGGCCATCCACCCGCAGCACCTTCCAGCGCGGCTCGAGGGCCTCGAAAGGAACGATAGCCCAGGCCGGCCTCGCCGCCCAGGCAGCATCCAG
Organism: Ardenticatenales bacterium; assembly: GCA_013139935.1. Taxonomy (GTDB): domain Bacteria; phylum Chloroflexota; class Anaerolineae; order Promineifilales; family UBA4811; genus GLR113. Next base: position 20,274 of record WSZX01000292.1, on the reverse strand, counting down.
CAACTCCGCCGAATCCACGAGTTGAGCGCCGATCGGCCGGTGGCCGAATTGAGATTCCAGCGCGTCCGCCGTCTCCTGGCCAAACAGGAATGGGCGGCCGGCAAACGGCCCCTTGGCCGCGCCGTTCCAGGCGGAGACGATGTCAGCATACTCTACCTCGTCCGGGATCGTGTAAAAAGGAGCCACGGCCGCAAAGACCCAATGGCCCAGCGGCAAGGTGGGATCAAAGCCGGCCGTTACGTCGGCCGCGCCCACCTCGGCCCAGGCGAACTCGGCTGGACGGGAGTCAATCAACTGCCGGAACGCATCCGCCAGGATCGGTAGAGTACCTGGTTCAACAGCCAGGGTGAGGGGAGGAACCGGCGTCAGTGTGGGCACCTCAGGGATGGCGGTAGGCGTCCAGGTAGGGATGAGTATCCTTGGCGTCGCCGAAGGTGGTATCACCGCGGTCTCGGTGGCTGGCCGAGGAACAAGAGGCGTGGCGGTTGGGTCCGGGGTTGGGGCCGGCGTCAGCGATGAAAGCGGCACGGAAACGCAGCCGGCCAGCCCCAGTAGAGCCACGAGACAACCCACTGCGGTCCGGCCAGCGGCGCGCCTCCCAGAGTTCACCATCATCGTCAAGGGCATGGGTGGGATTATAGAGCGTCCGTACATAATTGCGAAATCCTTGCCGCCGCCTTTCGTCTCTACTCTCACCCGGGACCAGACCTGTCCCAGCACCCTTTGCGCACTGAAGAATGAGGGTGCAGAAGAACAAGCGAGGCGCCGTCCCCTCTGCACTTCCGCTGTCGCACACACTTGCGCCTGCGGGCAGTGCAGGTGAGGAAAGCCGCCTCTGCCACTCTCTCCCGCCGCCGCAGCCCCTTTTTCAACACCCTCAAGAATGCTGGATGGAGGGTGTGGAAAAACGCGCTGTCAGACCAAGCGGAGCGCCACACTGCTGGAGATTGGGAGGGATTGTATGGATCAATGCTCCCTACAATCCCCCCCGTCTCTGTCTCTCACAGCACGAGTTGCGCGAGTGTGATTGACTTTGTGGCTGATTTTCGACACCCTCCTAGATGCTCGGTTGCGTTTCCTGCGCCAGTTGGCATACTAGTTGAAAAACAACTTGGCCTTTTGCGGACGCGCAGTGCACCTGATTCCGCATTCAAAGCGGGAAGTGATTTCTTATCGGGTGCCAGTATGCAGCCTGGCAATCGGCGCGATGGGCCTGCTGCCCTGGGAGAGCGTTGCCGCCATGAGCGACGAGAAAGCTATTCCAATCTACCCTGGTCTGAGCATTTCCCTCAGCGAGCTCACATTCCGCTTTTCGCGCAGCGGTGGGCCCGGCGGGCAGCACGCCAACCGCTCCGAGACCCGGGTTGAACTGCTGTTTGACGTCGGTGGCTCATCCCGCCTGAACGACGTTCAGCGGGAGCGGTTGCTTGCCGGGCTCGGCCATGTGATTGACCAAAACGGCGTGCTGCACCTGGTGTCCAGCCAGTCGCGCAGCCAGTACCAGAACCGGGAGGCGGTCGTTGCCCGGTTTCGAGCGCTGCTGCAACAGGCTCTCCGGCCGCCAAAGAAACGTCTTCTCACCCGGCCGTCGCGAGCGGCCAGGGAGAGAAGGCTTGAGGACAAACGACGCCGGAGTTCAAGAAAGCGCTACCGCCGCCGCCCCGAACAAGATGTGGACTAGTCGGCAAGCAGGCAGTGCCGGCAAACAACCCCCCGTCCATGCCATTGCCGGACCCACCCACGCGCCCGGTGTACTACTACGACTCTCTTCGCCGGGGCCCAGGGCGTACCGATCTGGAAGCCTCTTTGATCTCGAGCGCCTTCTCCCATCCGGCCGCCAGCGCTTTCAGATTCATCTCGGCCGTGCCCTTGGGGGCACGCTCCGTCACCGCCTTCTCAAGCGCCTGGCGAGAAACGACACTCGTCAGCCCGCCAATCAGTCCCAGACCCACAATATTGGCAGTGATCGCCTTGCCGGTGGCCTCGATCGCCATCTTGGTGACGGGGACCCCCACCGCCTTGCTGGTGGGAGCCCGCTCAACAAGGTCCGAATCCACCACCAGCAGGCCCTTTGGCTTGAGACCATGAAAGTATGTATCACAGGCCTCTTGGCTTAATGCCAGCAACACATCGGCCAACATCACCTTTGGAAAGTCGATCCTTCCGTCACTCACAATGACTTCTGATTTAGAGGCCCCACCCCGCGCCTCCGGACCATAGCTCTGGGTCTGGATCGCGTTCCGGCCATCATAGATGGCAACAGCCTCTGCCAGGATTACCCCCGCCAGGATCAACCCCTGCCCGCCCGAACCGGCCAGTCTGACCTCAAACCGGTCGCTCGCGTCCTTCACTACACCATCTCCATGCTGCTGATTCGCCGGGCGGCCAGTTTAGCGCCACCGGCCTTTTCCTGTATCTCCTGGTAGAGAGCACAATACTCCTTCCGACACGCATCGTGATAAAAGACACCCCGCACGATCTTTCCCTCCAGCTCCTCGGGCGAGCGCTTTTCAGCCATCCGTCGAGTGAGACTGGTTTCCTTCAGGTTGCGCATCATTTCGACGGCGCCACCCAGTTTGTTAAGCCGGCCGACGGTCGTGTGGCAATAGCTGACTGCCTCTATCACTGCAAAACCGGGGACCTCTAGCCCGGTCCGGATATACTTTTCCAACTCATGCGAATGGTAGACTGTGGAGCGAGCTACATAGGCCGCCCCGGCCGCTATCGAAAGGTCGGTGATGGGAAACGGGGGATCAGTGTTCCCATACGGCGCGGTGGTGGCGACCATGCCTACCGGGGTACTTGGCGAAACCTGACCCCCGGTCATGCCATAGATATGATTGTTAAGGATTACTGCAGTGAGGCCGATGTTGCGCCGAGCGGCGTGGATGAAGTGATTCCCCCCTATCGCCAGCGCATCGCCGTCCCCCATCACGACAATGATGTGCATGTCCGGCCGGACCAGCTTGAGGCCGGTGGCAAAGGCCAGCGCCCGGCCGTGGGTCGTGTGCATGGTATTGAAATCCATATAGACCGGCATCCGGCTGGTGCAGCCGATCCCCGAGATAATCGCCACGTGATTCTGGTCCAGCCCCAGACCATCCACCGCCCGAATGATCGCGCCCATGACAATCCCGATACCGCAGCCCGGACACCAAACATGCGGGAACTTCTTTTTGTGGCGCAGGTAGGTATAGGCTGAAGGTGGATGCTTGACGCTCATCTTACTTGCCCTCTATTGCGTCCAGGATCTCCCGCGGGGTGATCATCTCTCCGTCGATCCGGTTCACGCGGCGCACCTTCCGATCGCCAACAATCCGCTCCACCTCAATCGCCATCTGGCCCAGGTTCATTTCCGGCACAATGACCCGCCTGGCCTCGCGGCAGACGGCGTCCACCGTGCGAGTAGGAAAGGGCCACAGGGTCTGCAATCGTAACAGTCCTACTTTCCGCCGCTTGGCCCGGGCCGTCTTGATCGCTTCGCTGGCAGCGCGAGCAACTGATCCATAGGCAACAATCACGGTTCGTGCGTCTTCGACGCCGTCTGTTTCACACCGTGCTATGCGGTGTACATTCGCCTTGATCTTGCGAAAGATACGGCGGGTCCATGGTCGGACTTCATTCACCCGATTCGTCGGAAACCCAGCCTCGTCGTGGTGCAGACCCGTGATGTGATAGCGGTAACCGGAGCCAAATGGGGCCAATGGCGGCACATCGCTCGGCGAACTGCCGTACGGCTTGTACCATTCAGGCGGTTCGCTCGGCCTCAGCCGCTCGAGCACCTTGATATCCTCCCGTGGGGGCAAGATCACCTTCTCCCGCATGTGCCCCACCACCTCATCGATCAGCACAATCACCGGAATGCGATACCGCTCCGAGAGATTAAAGGCACGCACGGTCATCTCAAAGCACTCTAGTACCGAGGCGGGGGCAAGGGCAATGATGGGATGGTCACCATGGGAACCCCAACGAGCCTGCATCACATCCCCCTGCGAAGGGCTCGTCGGCCGCCCGGTACTCGGGCCCAGTCGCATCACGTTCACCACCACACATGGCACTTCGGTCATTGCGGCATAGCCGATGTTCTCCTGCATCAGGCTGAATCCAGGGCCGCTTGTGGCAGTCATCGCCTTGGCTCCGCCAATCGATGCCCCAATGACGGCGGCCATGCTCGCAATCTCGTCTTCCATCTGGATGAACACACCTCCTACACGGGGAAGCTCGCGCGCCAGGTGTTCTGCGATATCCGTCGAGGGGGTGATGGGATAACCGCCAAAAAACAGACACCCGGCCGCGATCGCGCCGGCCGCGCAAGCTTCATTCCCCTGCATCATTCGAGGCATGGTCATGCAGCACTCCGTACAAACCAACCGACCGAGCGACAGCCACTAGTTAATTCGTTCATTCGTTCATTCGTTGATGTGCTTCACTGTGATGGCAAAGTCCGGGCAATGGAGCTCGCACCAGAGACAGGCCGTGCATTCATCGGGGTTAACAACAATGGTGCTTCCATCCTCAGCCGAACCCAGGACTCCGCGCGGACAAAAGGCAATACACAGGCCACACTCTTTGCACCATTTGCGGAAAATGACCACCCTCCCTCGAGGAAGGGCTGGTTTGGGTTTGCTCGCGGCCTGATCTGTCGGGTCCGAAACCGGTTCCATCGTGTCTCGTGTTCGTATACCACCATCAGGCCTTCTCAGGCGAGATCATGGTCCCACCGGAAGGTCGCGCTGCAAGTATGATTCACCTGCTGGACAGCAGTCAGTGACAAAGCGCACTTGCCGCCAGGACAAGTGTCATCAAGGAAACGATGGGAGAGTGTCGCAAGAAAGGTGCTCCCTCGGCCGTTCCGCCCTGCTGATCAGCTTCCCCGCAGCAAGCTGCGGAGTATCAGACCAATAAGGATAGCATGAAAAACCGGCAGCGGTGGGATTCCGCCCCTCCAATCTCTCTGCCCTGGCGGCCGGCCCGATTTCCACCCCTACCGGTGACAGGCTTCGCGGGCACGCCGGAATCTCATTTACCGACAAGAAGGCCTGGTGGTGATCAGGCGAACCGTGTTGCACAAACCGGCGCGTTTGGACTATAATACTGTCCCAGGAACGGACCCAATAACAGAGAAAATGTCACCTTGCCTGTTCTTCGACACTCCAAGGGCGTGCTGGCCACCAGTTGAGAATCCAGGAGGGAACAGAATGAGGAATGTGGGCAGAGTCATTTTGTGGGTAATCCTGGGTGCAGTCCTAGGATCAGCGGTGGGGATCATCGCGCGAAGGCTTGGCTTTGCGGATGTGAGCGGCGGAATATTGGGTGGGATGATTTCCGCACCTGCCATATTGATGCTTATCCTCCTGTTTGACTATGTCGACGAACTGATCTTCTGGGCGATCGGAGGAGCTATTGTTGGGGCGCTCCTGCTCACGGGGCTGGGCGCGTTTGCGGGACAAACGACCGGGTCCGCTGGCCTCGGAGCGCGTTTTTCACTTCCGACTATGCTCAACGGCGCGCTGGTTGGCTCTGTTTTGGCAACCTGGTTGGGGGCAGGGGCACTCGTGTTCAAAAGGGGAATGATAGGCCTGGTCGCCCTGCTGATTTCGGTGGTCGCCGGAGGGTTTCTGGGTGCCATGGTGTGGATGCTTGGCGATTTCATTGGCGGCAAGATGATCACGGTGGAAGTGTTGGGCCGGGTCAACACATGGCGGCAAGGAGAAATGATTGCCGGCGTGCCGGCCGGGATTCTGGCTGGGGTAGCTGCGTCCGAGTTCCTCTCGCTACAGAAGCGCTGATCTACCGCTCATCGCACTGCAGCTTCTAGATCATCAGTGCGCCGCATGGCGGTTAGGGACTGACGTACCCATGAACCTCCACACGCGCCGCGCTCGGTTCAATTAGACAGCGCCTTCTTCGACCTCCTCGCACTTGAGGGTCAAGAAAAACGGACCCGCCGCGGGGGAACAGTCCCCTTGCGCAGCGCGGAACGGCAGTGGCACAAGATCCGTCGCCAGGCGCTACTGGCGAACGAAATCAGCCACGATGTGAACCCGTGCCCCCGCCGGAAGCAGTTTCTCCAATTTCTGACCCAGCGTGAAAAGAGCATCGCCAAACGCCAGGTAGGTAGGATCACCGACGGTCTGGATGATGACGGGGGTCAGGCCCACCGCCGCACCCAGTTGGCAGAGCCGCGGGACACTGTTGGCTCGGTAACGGACGGGAAACGCGTCCTCCTGCGCCCGGCCGTACAGGCGAGGAACCAGCCACCCCTGCAACGGCATGGCCCAGCCCAACACCCGGTTGAGCCATGTCATAGGATGCCAACCATTGGGAGTGATCGCAATCAGATGCCCTCCTGGGCGCAGCACGCGTGCCACCTCGGCAAAGGCGGCCGCCGGCCGGGAGAGATGTTCCAGCACCCAGCCGGCAATCACGAGATCAAAAGCAGAGGATGCAAACGAGAGCCGGTCGACAGAACCGGCTGCGCGCGGCATGGCCTGGGTCGGCAGCCGATGTTCTCTCAGCGAGCCCGTGTCAGGATCAATGCCCACTATCCGGAATTCGTGCTCCGCCAGTTGTTCCACTACTCCCCCCCGACCGCACCCGGCGTCCAGCAGCCGCATGCCCGGCTCAAGATACCGACGAATCGTTGCTTCGTACACCTCGGTTGCTGGGCGCCAGCCCGGCTGAAGCAGCCGCAACCGGTCTCGGTAGGCGTTCTGCCGGTCAAGTGTAAGCATCGCGGTGATCTGCTGTTGGTGGAAAAGAGTGCCGTTGCGTTACTGCCCGGCACGGATCCCGTTGAACTCGAGATCATGGCACTCGCACGCTTCGCGGATCTCTTCTCCTTTTGTCAGGATGCCGTCGTAGGCAGACCCATAGCTTTGGGGTATCCACCCGTCCATCACGAATGGAACCGGGCCATCCGCCTCGATCCACCGGCCATTGTAGCGCCGCGCCAGGTGAAGGTGAGTGCCGTTGCTAAAACCTCCTTCACACGAGGGATGCCCGATCTTTTCGCCGGCTTCCACCCAGGCGCCGGCCGGGACGCGCCCGTCGCCTTCAATGTGCATATAGAGAACACTCCACCCGGTGCCCTCATAGCCATCGTCGTCAAGATCGACCACCACCTCGCCGTTCTCGCTGCGAACCACCCGGCCGGCACAGATCGCCCTGACCCAGTCGGGCGACGGGTTGCAGCCCAGCTGCTCGCCGCCTGGGGCAAAATCGAGGGCGGCCCAGCCGCTGTTGCTCCCCCAACCGCCATGCGGCGCACCGGTAAAATGCCACGTCTCCCCCTCCTCCCAGGGTAGCGCCATCACCGGCTGGACCAGGTCGGGAGGAATGAGCGGTTCAATCGCATACTGGAACGGATCGCCAAAGAATGCCCTGTAGATAGCCATCAGGCTTCCGTCCCGCGCCACTTGAGCCTGCCAGACAGGGAAGGAGTTGGGCATAGCCAGAAACGCCTGCACTGCCACCGTACCGGCATTGAGCCCCGGAGCCAGTTGCACCAATGTCCCGTCAACCAGGCTGACCCTTTGAAGCCAACCCGACTCCCAGCCATAGTAACCACGATTGAGTTGATTGGCGGTCCAGCTCAATTGGATGAATAGCCCATCCCAATCCTGTTCCACTTTGCCCATGGGATAGAGCAGAGTCTCCTCCAAAGGGCTCGTTTCAGTGACCCAGCCGGACTCATGCTCCAGCAGAGCCAGCAGCAGGCGAGGGCCCACACTGAAACGCTGGGCGACCAGTTGGACAATCTCTGGGCCGGTGCGTTCGGCTCCTTCGACGTTCTCCATATAACCGGCCAAATAGCCCCCCCAGTTATTGACCACAGCCGTCACATCGAAATGGGAAAACGCCGGTCCGTAGACCAGCTCGCTGTCCGGAATGATCTTCTCGGCCGGCCCGACCGGAAGCTCACCGGCCGGGACAAGCAGAGTCTGCCCTGCCTGGAGGTTGTCAGGGGACGCCAGGTCGTTGAGAGCCATCAATTCTTCAATCGTAGTGTTGTAGGATTCGGCAATGGCACCCAGGCTCTCCCCGTATTGAACCAGATGGCTCTCCCGGTACGGCTCTGCCTGGGCCGGGCGTGTCGGGTCCGGTGTCGGGCTGACAACGGGCCGGGTCGGAATCGGCTGCGGGGTTGGCGAAAGCGCGGTCTCGACCTGCTGTGCCGCTCGAGTCGGGGAGCGGGTGGGGAACATCTCTATGGCTCCGCCCCCGGATGGTGCGGACGCTGGCTCTGGTGTTGCCTGGCAGCCCACCAGTAGCAGGGCCAGGAGCATGAGGGGAAGCAGATCAGGCGAAAGGCAGCGTCTAACTGCTGCCATCAGCAGGCGCGCTATTGTATGGAATGGCGATGGCAAAGGTGGTTCCCTGCCCCAGTTCGCTTTCTGCCCAAGCCCGGCCGCCATGTGCTTTCGCCACCGACCGCACAATGGCCAACCCCAGCCCCACGCCTTGCTGCTCCACAGTCTGCACCGAGTCGACCTGCGAATACCTGCTGAACAGCTTGGGCAGGGCCTCCGGCGGGATGCCCGGCCCAGTATCTGTTACCCGGATGACGATGGCCTCTTGATCGGGGTCCTTGCCGGCGGAGAGCATTACCCGGCCCCCGGCCGGAGTGTACTTGATCGCATTGTCCAGCAGGTTTGCCACCGCCTGCCCCAGGCGCATGCGGTCCATGCGGATTGGGGGCAGATCGGGAGAACAGTGTGCAGAAAACTGGACCTGCTTGAGCTGCGCCTGGGCGCGTGCCTCGATCAACACATCATCCAACGCCTCCTGGATGGGGGCCGTTTCCCACTCTAGATGCTGGCCGGCCTCGATTCGCGAGAGGTCCAACTGGCGCTCCACCAGGGTGCGCATTCTGTCCACTGCGCTGGTGATCAGCTCGATGAACTCGCTCTGCTCTTGAGCATGCTGGACCATCATCTGCGCTGAACCAAGGATGATCCCTAGCGGCCCTCGCAGATCGTGCGAGACGGCCGTCAGAGATTCTGTCTTGAGGTCATTCAGCCGTTTCAGAAAGGTGATGTCGTGCAATACAGTGGCATACCCCACCCCAGGCACCGGTGAGAGGGTGGCATTGAAAGACGAGTTGTCCGCGGTGTGCACTTCTCCCGTGATAGGTGCTATCATGTCGGGCGAACTCTGCTCGTATAGCTGGAGCAGGCTGGGGTTGGCTATGATCGCCTCCAGCGGCTTGCCAATCGCTTCTTGTGGGTCAGTCTCAAGGATCGCCGCCGCCGATGGGTTGAGGAGCAGTATCCGCTGTTCCGCGTTGGTCACCACGATGGCAGCGCGCACGCTCTGCAAAACGGCCGCCAGGGTCCGGCGTTCTGCGTTGACCTGGGCAAAGAGAAGCGCATGTTCCACCGCTACTGCTGCCAGGCCGGCAATGGCGACAGCCAGCTCCACATCATAGTTGGAAAAGAAACCTGGTTGAGGATGAACCAGAGTCAGCAATCCATTGATGATTTCGCCCCGCACAAGCGGAACAGCCAGCGCCGAGCGGGGAGTCGTGGTGTCATCTGAGAACGTTACCCAACGCTTGTCGTCACGCGTGTCGGAGATGATAGCCGGCGTTCGGTGCCTGTACACCCAGCCAGCCAGGCCGACCTCCATGACCCTCGCAACCACCTGCCGCGAATCCTCCAGTGGCAAATCGCCGCGAGCCAATAGTCTGCGCACCACTCGGCCGTCGCTGCCGAGCACAAAGATGCTTCCCTTGCTGGCGCCCAACGTGCTCACAGTCAGCGAGAGCACTTTGCCCAGGACATCATCCAGGTTGAGGGTGCTGCTGAGCTGCAGGCTGATCTTGTAGAGAAGCTGCAGTTTCTCAGTAGGGCTGCTGCCGGTTCCAGGCATTGATATGAACTCCTAGCGAGCAGATCGCTTTCGAGCGCCCCGCGTTTTTCCCCCTCGATACCAGGGGGCCATGATGGCAAAGGGCGTACAATGGGTGGGATCCAGAACACGACTCGCCAGACGGCTGTCCAGCTCTTCAAAGGGAGTCGCTGTGGTTATGACGGTGGGCAGGCGCGCATTGTAGCGGTAGTCAAATATCTGATACAGCTTTTCCCGAGCCCAGTTGGTGGCGCTCTCCATGCCCAGATCATCCAGTATCAGATAGCGCGCGGCGCGGATTTCCTTGAATCGCTTACTATAGCTGGTAGTGCTGTCGGGGCTAAAGGTAGCGCGCAGATCGTCCAGCAGATCAGGCACACCTACGAACAGCACCGGGTATCCCTGCTGCCTCCAGTGATTGGCGATGGCGGCCGCCAGGTGCGTCTTCCCGCAACCATGAGGGCCGGTGAACGCCAACCAGTCCTCGGGACCCTGCGCGTAGCTGCTGGCTATCTCATAGGCTCGTTGCAGGTTCTCTTGGTCTGCCCGGGGCAATGCGCCCTGGCGCAAGTCAAAAGAAGCAAAGGTCTGGTCGAAATGCAGGTTCAGGCTGGAAAGCTCTGATTGCTCCTGATCCACCCCGGCGCGCCGAAAATCCGGTGCCAGGATCGTGACAATGTGCACCAGGCCTGGGTCCACCAGTCGGGAGCGCATTCGCAGTTCAATCTCTTCCAGTTCATAATTGGTGGTGATGACGGTGGGCAACCGGCCATTGTAGCGATGATTTAATATCTGAAAGAGCTTTTCCCGCGCCCAGGGGGTGCCGCTCTCAGTGCCAAAGTCGTCCAGAATCAAAAGGGGGGCCGACCTAATCTGTTCGAAACGCTCGTCAAAACCAACCTGCGAGTTCGGGGCAAATGAGGACCGCAGAAAGTCGAGCAGGTCGGGCACGGTAGTGAATATCGCCGGCCGGTTTTGGGCGATCCGGTTATTCGCAATGGCGACCGCGAGATGGGTCTTCCCACAGCCATAGCCACCGCGCAGTAGAATCCATCCTGACGGATCCATCGCAAACTCCACGCACCGTTCGTATGCCATCCGCAGGTTGCGCCGTTTGGCCTCGGTCAGACCGATCCCCTCCGGAATAAAGCTCTCCAGGGTCTGATCCTCCAAAAGCTCCAATTGGCTGGCGGCCCGCAAGCCCGCCATCTGCCGCACCTTGATATCTCTCCTCCTGCACTCGCAGGGGGTTGCCCGGCCGTACTCTGGGTGGCCCAACGGCACATCAGGGACAACAAAACCCATGCCGCTGCAAACGGGGCAGGGGGGCTTTTCAGCCTCTGCCTTCTCCGCTGCCACTGCCGTCCGCCACTCGCTCTCAATGCTGGATGATGTCTCCATACTCGCCTTCAATGTATCGGCGGCGATCCCTGGCAGTATCTCCTCCACTGGTCGCATCATGTTTTCCTTCTGCTTTCCAACGCTCTAGCACACGCGAGATATAGGCCCACTTGCGCGCGTTGTTGTTCACTGCCACTTTGATGGCTTCCTCTATCCACGCAATCGGATAGCTCTCCTCGGCATCCCTCAGTTCCTCGGCAATCATGGGAGTCAGAGGACCGATGTTCTGTTCATAGAGAACAAACACGTTGGGTCGTTCAGCCATCAGGCTTATCGGTTCGGTTGGGTCGCCCGTTGGACGCCATTCTCCGCGCGTGATTCCGTCCACGGCCGCTCGGCCCCGCTCGGTGTTCAAGAAATAGAGGTCTTGAGCATCGGCCGTGCCTTCCACCCTGATCTGCAGCAGAGTCCCACGCGCCACAGCGCGTTCCAACGCATCGTTGACCAATGCTTCAGCCGTACGGCGCTGTTTTGCCAGACTCTCCATGAGGAGGTCGTCAACCAAGAAATCCTCAAGCCGCAGATAGCGAATTCGTCCTTCCTTCTGGTGCAAGGCCCAGAACACGAAAAGCGTCACTCGCAGTTCTGCCAGGTTGTCAATCACCGGCAGCAACTCGCTGAAAAAGAGGGCCGGCAGCGCTATGGTTTTCAGTCTACCGGCGGGAAACCCGCTGAATCCTCGCATCACGATGGGGCGAATTGATGGCGCTCCAACTCGCGGAACTGGGCTAACTTTTCCTGGAAATAGAGGTCCACCCTGCCTGTAGGGCCGTTGCGGTGCTTTGCGATGACGATTTCAGCAATGTTGGGGCTTTCAGTCTCGTTCTTGGTATAGTATTCGTCCCGGTAAATAAACATCACCACATCCGCGTCCTGCTCGATGCTGTTGTGAACGATGATATCGTTGGCGACGAAATTGTGATGTCTCGGCGCTTCCAGGTCGTACACGTCCTCCATCCCGTCAGGGTCGATAGCAAACACCTGGTCCCAATGCACCTCGCTCGACACGCTCTGGCTGATTCCGAGCGGCCGGGGCAACGCGATGTACTCGCCGATTTCCAGACCATCGAGTCGTCTCCAGCCGCAACGGGTGCTGAATCGATGATTGCCCGTGGCCCGAATGCTATGACCCAGACCCGTGGTGAGCCTCAATACCGGCTTGGTGCCAGTTCTCCACGCCTTCCGCGCTTCGACGGATTCCAGTTTCCAGGTCTCCTGGTTCAGCGCCCTGATGCTGAACGAGGCGCCGTTCTTGGTCAGCTCCCTTATCGGCGCCCAATTCCCATCCGCCAATTGCACCAGGGTGTCCCCTGCCAGGCAGCCTGATTCGCGCAGGTCTGACAGCATGGGGTGTTTGTCTTGGCGCTGCTCGACGGCGCGGGAGAGTTGGGCCGCCGCCAGGACGGGTACGTTCATCTCTCGCGCCATCCCTTTCAGGTGACGTGAGATGTAGCTTATTTCCTGCACTCGGTTCTCACTGCGAAAGTCGCCACTCATGAGCTGGAGATAGTCCAGCACAATCAGGTCTATCCCATACTCGGCGTACAACCGGCGGCATTTGGTTCGCAACTGCAACGGAGTGATAGAGGGAGTGTCATCGATGAAGATCAGGGTGTCAGCCAACCGCCCGGTCGCTTCAGTGAACAGAGGCCATTCGTCCTGGCGCAACGCGCCGCGCCGCAGTCGTTGCGAGTCGATGCCGGTCTCGGCCGCCACCAGCCGTCCCACCACCTGTTCGGCGCTCATCTCCAGGGAAAAGACGGCCACCCGCATGCGATGATGGCGGGCACAGTTGAGCGCGATGTTGAGGAGCAGCCCTGTCTTGCCCATCCCCGGTCGGCCGGCGACGATGATCAGATCGGAGCGCTGCAGCCCACCCAGGAGTTCGTCCAAAACCCGAAACCCGGTAGGGACCCCCATGAGAAGCTCATCATGCTCTGAGAGCCGTTTGACCCGATCATAATACTCGTTCACCACCCGCTTGATAGGCTGCAGATCCCGAGTCAGCCGCCTTTCAGAGACGCCAAAGAGCGCCTGCTCCGATTTGTCTAGAACTACCTCAATGTTCTCCGCTTCATTGCAGGCCAGTTGAGCAACCTCACTGGCAGCGCCCAGGAGGCGCCGGCGCAGCGAGGTGCGTTCCACAATTCGGCCATACGCCTCGGCATGAATGGCGCTGGGAACTGCATCCATCAGCCGGCTGATGTAGACCTGCCCGCCAGCTTCCTGCAGTCGTTGCTGGCTCTCCAGCTCGTTGGTGACGGTCAGGAAATCAATGGGTTCACGGCGTTCTTGAACCGCCAGGATAGCGTCCCATATCCAGCCGTTCTTTACCAGAAAAAAGTCTTCCGCTCTGAGAAACGTGGCCACATCTAGCAGCGCGTCCGGGTTGATTAGAACGGACCCCAGAACCGCCTCTTCGGCCTCGACGTTGCTCGGGGAAACTCTATCCGGCGTCAGGCTCGGGGCCGGATTGGCTTTACCCATCTTCACTTCCTCGTGCTCCTACAGTGAGCCCCTCTGGACTGTGCGCCCAACCTGACAGTACCAGGTACCTTCAGGTTACGCCCGGTGCGGCGGAACTCGTGCTGACAGGGCGCCAAAGATCGCCACGCGCCGCGGGACCAACTCCCTTCAGCTACCCACGATAGCATGAGGCGCAGCGCTCACACACTATCCGCAAGGATCAATCATCCAGATCCAGCGTGTCCAGAAAGTCGTGGTAAACGTCCAACTCTTCATCAGGGACGTCAATGTCGCCGGCCGATGAGATCTCCTCTTCCGGCAATACGCCTGCCTCCTCCATCACCTCTTCGGACACGAATATGGGAACCTGGGCACGAACCGCCAGAGCAATCGCATCGGAGGGGCGCGAGTCGATCTCCAGCACGTCTCCGTTCTTGTCAATGATAACCCTGGCGGTGAAATAGTCATCTCGCAGTGCGTTCACCGTCACGTGCGACACCGTTCCGCCAAGCTCGGTGATCACTGTTTTGAGCAAATCGTGGGTGAGCGGCCGGGCCGTCTCGATCTGCTGCAACTCGACCACAATAGCATCCGTCTCAAAGGGTCCAATCCAGATGGGTAGCTGGCGCTCGCTGTCAACCTCTTTGAGAAGAATCACGCGATGCGGAGACATCAGGCTCACCCGGATGCTGCTAATGACCACTCTTACCATAAAGCTCCTCGCGTGTGCTGGAAGGCTCCGCCAAAGATTGTAGCATGGAGCAGAGAGAAAGCCAAGTGTACCGTGGATGGCGTCGAAAAAAGGACACGGTTCCCCATGCAGTTCCGCGCCTCAAAAGGGAATCTGGTTGGGGGCAGGATTCCGACCCCTGCATCTCTCTCCCCCCGCGGAGGACCTATTTTCCACACCCTCCCCGGTGCGGTACCCAGGATCAGGCAGGGGCGACCCTCCCGGGTCGCCCCTGCCTGATCATATGGCTGATTAATGCCGGAGAAAATCAGGATATAACGTCGAGTTCCCGGCCAACTCGGGCAAAAATCTCCAAGCCTTTGTCCAGATCTTCCTCTGTGTGGGCAGCCGTGTTCATCACCCGAACGCGGGCTGTGCCGCGAGGAACGGTGGGAAAGCCAAGCGCCATCGCGAAAACGCCTTGCTCGAACAAGCGGGTGGAGAACTCTTTGGCCTTGGCGACATCGCCGATGATAATGGGCACAATCGGGGTCTCGGTGCGGCCGGTGTCAAATCCGAGCTCTTCCATCCTTGATCGGAAATAGCCAGTATTCGCCCACAGTTTGTCGACCAGCGCCTCTGATTCGTCCAGCATCTCCACCGCCGCCAGGCAGGCGGCTGTGTCGCCCGGGGTGATGGCGCTGGAAAAGAGGTTGGGCCGTGCCTTTTGCCTGATATAGTCTACCACCTCCTGCTTGCCCGCAATGACACCCCCCATCACGCCGAATGCCTTGGAAAGGGTACCAACCTCAATGTCGAATCTGCCGTGCAGTCCAAAGTGGGCCACGATGCCCTTGCCCCGTCCCAGAACTCCTTCGCCGTGGGCGTCGTCCACCATCGTTATCACGCCGTGCTTTTCCGCAACGGCATAGAGCTTGTCCAGCGGTGCAATATCGCCATCCATGCTGAACACCCCGTCGGTCACCATCAGGCCCCGACGATATTTGGGCAGGTTCTCCTCGATCACCTTCTCCAGGCTGACCGGGTCGCAATGCTCAAACACAACGATCTTGGCCCCGGAGAGCCTTGCTCCATCAATGATACTGGCGTGATTCATCCGGTCGGAAAACATGACATCCTGCTCTCCGGTCGCCCTGTTCCGTCCCACCAGTGCTGGAATAGCCGCCTGGTTCGCGCAAAAACCAGACTGCACCAGCAAAGAGGAATCCACCCCTTTGAACTCCGCCATTCGACGTTCGAATTCCAGGTGAAGCGCCTGCGTGCCGGCGATCGTGCGCACGGCGGCCGGACCAACGCCCCACTTGTCGATCGCCTCCTGCGCCTTTTTCTTCAGCCTTGGATGGTTCGCCAGGCCCAGGTAGTTATTGGTGCAGAAATTGAGCACTCGCCGGCCGTCCACCACCATCCAGCCGTCGGCCGGAGATTCCATCGTCCGCATGTTGATGTACGATTTGCTGCGATGCATCTCCTCCAGCTCATCACGAATAAAGTCAAGTTTATCGCTCATGATTGGCTCCTCGTCACCTGTATAGCTTTCCCCTGGCATGACGGTTGCTCAGTCGTTCCAGCATGTGGGCCGTCATCGCCGCCAGGTCATATCCCGGTTCCCAGCCCCACTCTTCGCGGGCGCTGCTGTCGTCAATGGTTCGCGGCCACGAGTCCGCGATCTCTTGCCGAAAGTCGGGCTCGTATTCTACCTGAAACTCAGGAATGTGCCTCTTGATCTCTGCGGCCAGTTCCCCGGCCGAGAAGCTCATCGCCGCCAGATTAAAGTTGCTGTGGTGTTCAAGGCGGGAGAGGTCGGTTTCCATCAGATCCATCGCCGATTTGATGGCATCCGGCATGTACATCATTGGCAACACCGTGTCCTCTCTCACAAAGCAAGTGTAGCGTTGGTTGGCTACCGCCTCATAATAGATGGCGACTGCATAATCGGTGGTCCCGCCGCCGGGCAGAGTCTCGCTGCTGATGATCCCCGGGTAGCGCATGCCGCGCACATCCACGCCGAACCGCTGAAAGTAATAGTCACAGAGCGCCTCACCTGCAACCTTGGTGACACCATACATCGTGGTTGGGCTCAGAATCGTCTCCTGCGGCGTATTGTGCACGGGCGTGTGGCGGCCAAAGACAGCAATGGAGCTAGGGCAAAAAACCCGCGTCAACTCCCTTTCACGGGCTATCTCCAGGACATTATAGAGGCCGTTCACGTTGACGTCCCAGCACAGTTGAGGTTTTTTCTCACCTACGGCCGACAGTATGGCCGCCAGGTGGTAGACGGTGTCAATCCGGTACCTCTCCACGACCGCTTCGATCGTCTTCTTCTTGGCCACATCGATGAATTCAAAGGGGCCCGAGTCTCGCAGGGTGGGGCTGGGGGCAGTGCTGCGCCCGGTTGCCACCACATTCTCATTGCCGAATCTTTCCCGGAGCGCCATGGTCAATTCGGAACCGATCTGACCCACTGCTCCCGTGACCAATATCCTTTTCATTTCCTTTCCAGGCATGCTTGTCTCATCCTTATGGAATCGAGAGAGGGCAACAAGCCCCATACTAGCACAGGGGGCGCCGGGCCTGTAGTGACAAAAGTAACCGGCGGTCGATTGCATTGGGCAACCCGGCCAAGTCGTGCTACAATCGATCGAACGGATATTTCCCATCCGCTAATCAGCGTGGGCCAGGATGAACAAGGGACAGCACCTTAGCCATTTCTTCAATCCCCGCAGCATAGCGATCATCGGCGCCAGTCGAGACACGCACAAGCTGGGGCACGGCGTGGTCCGAAATCTCCACGACTACCACTACCGGGGCGATATCTACCCGGTCAACCCCCGTGCCCGCGAGGTGCTAGGGTACCGCTGCTACCCGGAAATCGCAGCCGTGCCACAGCCCGTGGACCTGGCTATTGTTGTGGTGCCTGCGCGCTATGTAGTCTCGACCGTGGCCCAGTGCGGAGAGGCGGGTGTCCCGGCCGCCGTCGTGGTCAGTGGTGGCTTTGGCGAGACAGGACCGAAAGGGCAGGCACGCGAACGCGAACTCCAAGAGATCGCCGCACGCTACGATCTGCGATTGCTGGGGCCCAACTGCATTGGCACCATAGACACCCACACACCGGTCAACACGACCTTCGTCGTGGGCATGCCGCGCACCGGTGATATCGCCTTTGTCTCCCAATCGGGTGCGGTGGTGGCGGCGGTGATCGACTGGGCGCTGGGCTCCGGAGTTGGCTTTTCACGAATGGTCAGCCTGGGCAACAGCGCCGATGTCAACGAAACCGAGTTGCTGGCCGAGATGGCCGCCGATCCACAGACACGCGTCATCACAGGCTACCTGGAGGGGGTGGCTAATGGGCGCGCCTTTCTCCAGGTGGCCGCAGAGGCAGCACGGGTTAAGCCGGTCGTGATGCTCAAGGTCGGTCGGGGCGAGGGCGGCGCCCAGGCCGTGGCAAGCCACACCGGCGCGCTCGCTGGCAGCGCTAAGGCCTATGACGCCGCTTTTCGTAAGGCGGGCGTCTTGCGGGCTGGCTCATTAGAAGAGCTGTTCGACTGGGCCAGGGCACTCGCCTGGCAACCACTCCCCCGGGGGAACCGAGTGGCTGTGCTGACCAACGGAGGTGGCCCCGGCATCCTGGCGGTCGATGCGCTGGAAGGAGCTGGCCTGACCCTGGCTCCGCTCACAGACGCCACCCTAGACTATCTGGCTTCTCGCTGCCCCCCCCATGCCAGCGTGCGCAACCCGGTGGACATCCTGGCTGGCTCAGGTCCCGCTACCTATGCCCGGGCACTGGACGCCTTGCTCGCCGACGAGACAGTAGACGCTGCCGTCGTCATTCAGGCCCCTCAGGACTGGTTCTACCCTACCAGTCTGGCCGAGGTAATAGGCGAGGTCGCGGCGGGGCCGGGCAAGCCGGTGCTCGCTTGCATCATGGGGCTCGCCAGTACGGCCGACGCACTCGCGATTCTGCACCGGCGACGGATCCCCAATTACGCCTTTCCCGGCCGGGTTGCGTCCACCCTGGCTGCCATGCTCGCACGCCGCCGCTGGCTCGAAACACCCCCCGAGCCCCCCATCGACCCTTTCCCGGCAGATCGGGAAACTGCCCAGGCGATTGTCAAAACTGCCGTTCAATCCGGCGCAGCTATTCTCGGTGGTTCTGAAACCTCTCGCCTACTGGAAGCGTACGGCCTGTCCACCCCCGCCCATGATCAGGCCACCACAGCGGCGCAAGCTGTGGCGGTAGCGGAAGAGTTGGGCTATCCGGTGGCTCTCAAAGTGACCTCCCTGGACATCACCCACAAGAGCGATGTAGGCGGCGTGGAGATCGGATTGAGCAATGCGAGTGCTGTACGCGCAGGATATGAACGAATCATGGCCGCCGTTCGCCGGCGCCGGCCCCGGGCTGAGGTGGATGGGGTGATGGTGCAGCAGATGGTCGCCACCGGGCTGGAAGTCATTGTCGGATGGAAGCGGGATCCGCAGTTTGGCCCGCTGCTGCTGGTGGGCAGCGGAGGCACCGAGGTCGAGTTGACTCGTGATGTCGCAGTGGGGATTGCACCGTTGACCCGGGGAGAAGCGGAACAGATGCTGGACTCTACGCTGGTGAGCCGGCGGCTGGCGGGCTGGCGTGGAGCGCCCCCGGCCGACCGCAGCGCCGTTATCGACACACTCCTGCGGCTTTCCCAGTTAGCGCTCGACCTGCCACAGGTCGCCGAACTGGACATCAATCCGCTACGTGTCCTGGCGGCCGGCAAAGGGGCGCTAGCGGTGGACGGCCGGGGGGTCATCCTTAGCCGGGAAGATCTGTGAGGAAATCATGGTAGAGATATCACCCAAGCTCATGGCGACTCTGGCCCTGCCACGAACCGCTGAGGCGCTCAAGATTCCCATTTCGCTGGTGAGCGATCTGATATACCGCCTCTTGTTCCGAGAGCGCGACGTGAGCGTCAGGCGCATGTCGGAAGTGACCCGTGTGCACAATCAGGTATTGGACCCTCTCCTGTCGCAGATGCAGATGGAACATCTCGTGGAAATTGCCGGAACGGGGGCGCTCGGGAGGTTGAGCTACATCTATCGGTTGACTGAAGAGGGCACCAAACGTGCGCGAGAGGCCATGGAACGAAGCCAGTACGTGGGGCCCGCTCCGGTGGACCTGGACACTTATAGGCGGGCCATTCTGATCCAGACCGCGCAGGAGAACCGTATCTTCCCGTCACAGGTGAAACGCGCCCTCAGTCACCTCGTGTTGCCCGACAACTTTCACCGGCGTATTGGTCCGGCCATCAATGCTGGCTCGTCGCTGTTCATCTACGGGCCTCCCGGAAATGGCAAGACCACCATAGCCCAGACCGTCGCAGAGTTGCTGGCCGGCAGTGCCCCCATCTGGCTCCCCTATGCTCTCACCGTTGCCGGCCAAGTGATTCAGATTCATGACCCTCAGATTCACGTCCCGGTGGAGCTTCCCAGGCAGGAAGGGCCCGGTAGGAACCGGCAGTCCGCGTTGAAGAACTTTGACCAGCGCTGGGCGCTCTTCAAGCGGCCGGGGGTGATGGTGGGGGGCGAAATGACAATGGACTCTCTGGAACTGCGCTACGAGCCTACCGGCAAGTTCTACGATGCCCCGCTACAACTCAAGGCCAACGGGGGGATGTTCTTGATCGATGACCTGGGCCGTCAGCGGATACGGCCTGACGAGTTGCTCAACCGCTGGATTGTGCCGCTGGAAAGCGAGATTGACTTTCTCCGGCTGCGAACGGGCCAAACACTGGAAGTTCCCTTCAAGCAGCTTATCGTCTTCTCCACCAATCTGGACCCGGCCGATCTGGTCGACTTGGCTTTCCTGCGTCGCATCCAGATGAAGGTCGAAGTGG
>WSZX01000043.1 GCA_013139935.1 Ardenticatenales bacterium | reverse complement strand
GCCTCCTTGCAGAGACGAATGCCCTCTTCCGAGGGCCCATTCTCGGGAATCGCCTCCAATACCAGGTCAAACAGCGGGTATGCCTCGTCGCAGCGATCGCGGTAAAAGTAAGCCAATCCCAACGTATAGTAGCAAAAGGCGTTTCGATACGTCACCCGATCCCCATAACCCTCGACGGCCAATTCGAGTTCCGGGATCGCGCCTTCCCAGTTGCGCCGCTGATAGTAGATCAGCCCCAACTGGCATCGAGCGGCCGGGTAGTCTGGTTGGATCTCGAGCGTCTGCTTGAAATAGTCCTCTGCAAGGTCTGGACCACCAATAGCGAAATGAGTGTACCCCAGCCAGTAGAGATACTCGGGGTTGTCCGGTTCCAGCTCCAGGGCCGTCTCCAGGCTGTCCATGGCCAGATCGATCTCACCCGCGCCGATGTACGTCCGGCCGAGCGCCTGGTAGAGCATGGCTAGCTTGGGATGCAGGCGAATCGCCTCCTCATAATGCTCAATTGCCTGGGCCCGGTAACCGCGGAACTCCATCAAATAGCCCGCAATTCGTTGCGCATCCAGGCTGTCGGAATCAATGAGCAGGGCGTTGTCGATCGCTTCATCCGCTTCGTCATATCGGCCCAGGTCAAACAGGATCTCTGCCTGGTAGGCATAGGCCTCGGCCGAACTGGGATCCGCTTCGATCGCCTTGTTCACCTCATTCAATGCCTCAATCAGCAGATCCGTCGCCTCTCCCTCCAGGCCTTCGTCTGCCACCACAGTGCTTTTCCAATCCAGCAACATCGCCCGGATGGCGCGTGCCGCCGCATGATCTGGGTCCACAAACAGCGCGGTATCAGCATAATCCAGCGCTTCATCCAGTCGGGATCTGAAGGTCAGCAGGCGGACCAGCGGAACATAGGCTTCGACGACGGTGGGATCGCGCCGAATCGCTTCTTCGTAGACGTCAATGGCCTGGTCCAGCATGCCTTCCCGGTAGTGAATCTCCGCCTCGGCCGCATAGCTGGCAGGCGTTCGGGTAGGCGTTGGAGTCGGCTGAAACGGCTGAGGAATCGTCTCCGGCTTGACGGTAATGATATAGAGCCCTGCCACAATGAGGACCAGCAGAATCAGGACTCGGATGGGGTTAGAGCCGGACCTCCGTCTGGGCGGTCCACTCCCAAGGTGCATGGATTTCTCTCGCGATTTCCAGGCGGCTGGCGACACACACTGATACGCAGCAGGGACATGGCGGAGCGTGATGCCACCGCAGCAAAACCGCTCAGGATGATAGCACCCGACCGGGCGGGTGTCAAGGTGACTGCGTCGAGCGGCATCAAGACACAAAAAAGACGTCATTCCCTCTGAAGTTCCGCGCTGCAAAAAGGAAACCGAGCGGGCCGGGATTGGGGGGAGACGCGCTCTGTTCAAACCCTGTCTCACTCCTCCCGACAGGCCCTGTTGCCACACCCTCGGGATTGACTGCTGCGGACCGGTCGGGCAGGTTCCGGCGAACCGCTGCTGCCACCGTGGCACGCGTGTTTGTCCCCCCTTCTCAACTGTGCTATACTTCGTCCGCGCCGCCTCACCCGGGGCGGCGTTTCTACCTTGAAGGCCTTGAACACCAGCCGGTGAGGCCGACAGCTTAGGAGGATGTTCAGTGAGCCGAAGAGGGGCTACTGCATGGGTCGAATTGGGGGCAATCATCCTGATCGTGATCGGAGCAGCTATTCTCGCCATCCAACTCAACAGCTACTCTGGCTTTCGCGAGCGCTTCCCGGCCGGCCTGACGGTTGCCGGAGTGGGCATAGGCGGGTCAACCCAGGAAGAAGGATCGCGCCAGATTGCGGCCGTGTACTCCTCTGGGGTAGACCTCTACTATCAAGGTGAACACATCCCCCTGGACCCGGCCGATGTAGAGTTTACCATTGAGCTGGACGCACTGCTTCAACAGGCAATCGAGCAGCGCAACGCGCAGAGTTTCTGGGTCGGATTCTGGGACTTTTTGTGGGACCGGCCGGTGGAGGTTACGCCGGTCGAGCTGCAGGCCAGCTTCTCCCAGCGGCGCCTGCAGGCGATTCTGGCCACAATCGCGGCCGCGCGCGACACCCCCCCCCAGCCACCGGTGCCCGTTCCTGCCACACTGGGCTTCCAACCGGGTGAGCGTGGGTATCAGCTAGACATCGAGGCGTCTCAGCCCCTGATAGGAACAGCGTTGCTCTCGCCGACAGATCGACATGCGACGCTGGTTGTCAACCAGTCGCCGCCCTTGGCACCCGAATTGGATATCCTGGGCCGGCTGATAGAAACGCGCCTATCAGATTTCGACGGGATATACTCTGTCTTTGTGATCGACCTGGAAAGCGGGGAAACACTAGGCATCAATCACGACGTTGCCTTTTCCGGGATGAGCATAGTCAAGATTCCGATAATGGTTGAGACGTTTCGCACTCTCGACGGGCCGCCCACTATTGAGGAAATGAAGCTGATCACCGAGACGCTGGGACAAGAAAGCGGGAACTATACTGCCAATATCCTGCTAGACGTGATCGCTGGCGAGGACAATGGGATGTTGGGGGCCGAGATGGTGACCCAATCCATGTGGCACCTGGGGCTGGGCAATACCTTTATTGCGGTGCCCTATGAAGAAGATCTAGTTCGCACCTATGCTACGGAGGCCAATCAGCGAACCGACATCACCACGCAGCCAGACTCCAAGATCCAGACAACGGCAGAAGACATGGGCTTACTGTTGGAGATGATCTACCAGTGTGCCGCGGGGGGCGGCGCATTCATCGCGGCCTTTCAGGGGGAGATCACCACCGAGGAATGCCAGCTCATGTTGGAGACAATGAACCAGAACCGAATTGGTTCGCTGATTGAGGCAGGAGTGCCAGAGGGGACCAGCGTGGCGCACAAGCATGGCTGGACGGCCGAAGCACACGGCGATGCGGGGATCGTATTTGGCCCCGCTGGTGATTATGTTCTGGTTGAATTCCTGTATTCGCCCGGTTGGCTCGAGTGGGCAATCAGCTCTCCACTGCTGGCCGACGTGTCGAGAGCCACGTACAACTACTTCAACCCTGTGAGCGAGTAGCTGGCCGGCTGGTGCCGGAACAAGCGAGAACCCAAGTTCCGATATGCATTCCTGGATGCGGTCCCACACCGGCCTCTGGAAAACGACGGGCGGTGCGCTCCTGGGGGACCGTTCCGGCGACGCCGATGCCTGCTAGGTACTTGATCAGAAACAGCTTGGGCTTTTGCGGACGCGCAGTGCACCTGATTCCGCATTCAAAGCGGGAAGTCATTTCTCAACAAGTGCTAGGTGCCCCGGTGCAGGTAAGGGCTGTACAGAGAACTATGTTATCTCGTCCCGAGAGCCATCCTCGCGCTTGATGACCACCAGCGTCAGGTCATCAGACTGGGGGGTCTGACCAACAAAGCTGGCAACCCCCTCCCGGATGGCGCGGACGATCTCTGGGGCAGACAGATACCGGCTGTCACGGGCTACCGCCTGTAGTCGGTCCAGACCGAATTCTTCCTCATCCGCATTCATCGCTTCCGTAATCCCGTCCGTATAGAGGACCAAGGCATCCCCTGGTTCGAGGCGAACCTCCCGGTCCTCCAGCGAGATGTCCGGCACTACTCCCAGCACGACGCCACCGCCGGTCAATGTGTCTACTGTGCCACCGGCCCGCACGCACAAAGGCGGATTGTGCCCTGCGTTAGTGTAAGTGACAAGGTTCTCTGCCATATCCCAGATACCATAGATCACAGTCACAAAGAGATCCGACCGCGAGTCGGCGAGTAGGAGGTTGTTGACTCGCTCCAGACTGGTTGCCGGGTTCACCCTGTTGAGTGCGACGGTGCGGATCAAGGAACGGGAGAGAGCCATGTAGAGCGCAGCCGGCACTCCCTTATCCGCCACATCAGCAATGACGATTCCCCACCCTCCATCCTGTCCCACTCGTGGCAGATGGAAATAGTCGAAAAAATCTCCCCCGACTCGCCGTGCAGCCTTCCAGAACGATCCCACGCTCCAGCCAGGTTCTTGCGGCTGCGTCTCTGGCAGAAAACTAGATTGGATTTCCCGCGCCACTTCCAGCTCACGATCCATGCGCTCCCGCTCGGACACCTCGGCGCGCAACCGATCGTTGTCGACAGCAATAGATGCCTGATTCGCAATTCCGGCAAGAATGTTCTGCCGCCGGGCGCTGAACGGTCCATCGACCGGCAGCGAGACTAACATGGCCCCAACCAACTCTCGACGGGCAATCAGGGGCAACGCCAGTAGCACTCCGGCGTCGAATATCGACTGCCAGCCAGGCGGCAACGAAAGTAGCTCACCATCTCCGATCCTGATGGGCTCTCCAGCGAGCCGCAGCGCGTTCAGAAAAGGGGCCACGGCCGGATCATCCAGGGTCTGCCGCAACCTGGCACGTCCGTCGTCGGAAAAGCCATAAGCGGGTCCAAATGAGAAAACCCCATCCCCTGCGTGCCAATAGAGCACCAGGCAACGCTCCACCCCGACCAGCATCGGGGCCAAGCGCACGATTGTCGTCAGAACGTCGGCGAGATCGGCCCGGGTGTTGACTGCCTCGGCTACCTGCAGCAGAGCTATCGTTGCGTAGGCATCCTCTTGCTGAGCTGCATACAGTTGGGCGTTCTCGATCGCCATGGCTGCCTGGTTGGCAATGCCGCCGATCAACTGACCCCGCCGTCGCACGAATTCCACATCGGCCTTCTCGCCGGATACCAGCACCACCCCAATCAACTCTCCCTTGCCCAGCAAAGGCAAGAGCAAGAGCCACGCATCGAGCCCGAAATAATCGAATAGCTCGTCTGGCAGCCCGCTCAACGCTTCCCCCCCGCTGAGGATGATGGGCTGCGGCCGGCTCTTCAGACTGGCGAGGGGCGGCCATGCGTCCGGTCGGAGGCATATTTGGGAGAACTCGGCCGACAGATCGGTACCGGGGCCGGCCAATTGGGTCCCACGGAAGCCAATCCGGTCATCATCCCACAACAAGATTCCACACCGACCTACCCCTACCAACGTCAACGTCATGCGGGCAATTGTGGCAATTACCTGATCCAGTTCCGTGGACCGGGCGGTCGCTTCCGCCACCTGCAGCAGCGCGGATGAGATCCAGGCCTCCTCCCGCTGGGACGCATAAAGCCGGGCGTTGTCAATGGCAACTGCGGCTTGACCAGCAAAGGTAGCGATAACAGCCGCATCTTCGGGCCGGTAGCTCTCTGGAGCGAGAGCATCCACGGTCAGAAAACCTATCAGCTCCCCCCGGGCGAGAAGCGGCGTGCCCAGACAAGAGTGCTCTGGGGGCAGGTTCAGCAGACGATGGTAGCCACCAGACGGGTCCCGCGCCTTGAAGATGATTGATTCGTCGTTCTGGGCCAGTCTGGCCAGGCGCTCGGAATCCTCAAGGGAGAACCTACTTCCCTGAGCGCCTACGACGCTCGGCAACCCTTGTGCCGCCTGGATTATCACCATGCCATCCTTTTCCAGCAGCAGAATAGCGGCCGCATCATAGGCCACAACGCGGCGCAGATCAGCCAGGATCGCATTCAGAACCGTCTCTAGTTCCAGCGAGGAAGTGATCGTCTGCGCCACTTCCCGCAGGGTCTCAGCGACCGAGCGTTGCTGCCGTTCGGCATGGTACAAATGGGATTCGTGGATGGCAAGTGCTATCTGGTCAGCGAGCACCTCTAACGCGAACTGGTCTTCAGCATCAAAGGCGCCAGGCTGGTCACTCTGCACATCCAGCGCTCCCAGCACATGCTGGTCCAAGATCAGGGGGACCACAATCTCGGCACGCGTGTCGGCGAGCCCGCTGTGCGCCAGATAGCGGGGATCGGCATTCACATCGTTGACCAGCACGGTCTCCATGTGAGTCACCGCCCAGTTAATCAACCCTTTGTCAGGCGGAAGTTTCCACTGGCGCTCGACCTTTCCGTCCATAGTGCTCGCCTGCAAAGTGAGTTGGCCGGTGCCAGCATCATCTCTGTAAATGCCGACGCAATAGTAGCCAAAGGCGCCTTGAATCAGGTCAACTGTCTGCCGGATAAGGTCACGCAGGGGAGTCAGGGCCCTAACCTGGCGAGAAACCCGGCTCACCAGTTCCAGATGCGCCGCGCGTGTCTGGGCTCGCTGATACAGCCAAGCGCTCGCAATAGCCGCGGCTGCCTGATTGGCAACAATCGAGAGCCGGCGCACGTCATCCTGGGAGAAAGCGTGAGGGGTGAAGCTCTGCGCAACGAGCACGCCAATGCATTCTTTGCCAGTGATCAGCGGTACAAAGGCGGCCGCCCGAGCGGTCCGCTCGCCAAGGTAGCGGGGCCGGGCAGGCAGCGTCTCCCATTCAGATTGATAGTCACCAATGAGCAGGGGCGCTTTCTGCCGCCTGACCCAACCGACCAGACCTTGGTCACCAGCAATGTCAAAGGCGGCCGGCTCCTGGCGCTCACCCTCACGCACCCAGACCACTATGTGATAGCAGTCGTTCTCAAACAGACCTAGTTGGAAAGTGGATGTGTCGATGATGGCCCCAGCCTGCTCGTAGATCAGTTCGTACAGCGCGGCCGGGTTGAGTTGCGCCTCTGTCAACGCCCGCCCGACCTGACCGAGAGTCTCTAATTCCGCCACTTTCTGTTCCAGTTGGCGGCGCGATTCAGTCAGACGGCGGCCGAGGACCCAAAGGGCAAGCAGGGCCAGTGGAAGTGCGATGACCAGCCAGGCACCCGATTCAAGCATCCGAAGGCACGATCAGAGCATTGGCAGCCTCGGACGGCGTCGAGTGAATCTGGAATACCCGCTCAAAACCAACCATCTCGATAATCTCTCTCAGCCGACCATGCACGCCACAGAGATGCAAGTCACCGCCCTGCTTCCGGGCTGCGCGCCAGGCGGAAACCAGGGCACGCAGACCGCCGCTATTAATGTAGCTGGCCTGGCTCAGGTCCACGACAAGCTGAACGTGTCCAGCCGAAAGGAGCTGGTTCAAAGCGGTTTCCATATCCAGGACTGTGGTGTGGTCCAACCGGCCGCGAGCGCCGACCAGAAAGACGCTCTGCTCGAGCGGTCGGTGCCATACGCGCGGCGCGGTCTCTTCCTCTATTCGTTTGAACATAACCAATTCGTTCGATCCAGGTCGGAAGCTGAACTCGATCTGATCCATCACTTTGCGCATGAAGAGCATCCCCAACCCGCCAATCTTCAACTCGTCGGCATCGGTCGCCAGACTGGGAGTAGCTACCACATCGGGGTCAAAGGGTTGCCCCTGATCCTCCAGGCGCACGTAGAAGCGGGTACCCTCGCGGACATCGTCGGTGCCGCAGGTGATGCAAATATCGCCCTTGCCTTCCCCCTCATATGCATGTTCGACGATATTAGCACAAGCCTCGTCTACGGCTAACTGAACGTGGAATACCGATTGGCTGTCCAGTCCGGCAGACTCGGCAGCATCACCGACGAACTGGCACGCCTGTTGGATAGAGTCGTACTGGCCGGGGATAACGAGATTCTGCTCGTTCGGCATCGATCCTAAAAGCCTGACAGAACGGTCGCGAGAGCGAATTGTCCTTGCGATAGAGAGCCCGCCAGCTAGAAACTCCCCACAGCCCCTACCAGATCATCGAATACCGTGAAAACCTCGTCCAAGCCAGCCAGTTCCAAGACCTCAGCGACCCGCTTGGAGGGATTGGCCAGGCGCAGATCGCCCGTTCTTGGCCCTTTCTTGACTCTGCGCAAACAGGAGACCATCGCACGAAGGCCAGCGCTGCTCATGTACTCAACACCAGATAGATCCAGTACAATGTTGTAGTGCTTGTCGTCCATCAGCCCCTTGAGCGTCTGGTCCAACTTTGGTGCCGTGCTGCTGTCCACCCGGCCGGAAACCGTCACGACATCCGCGTGCTTGAACTCCCTGATTGTGATTTCCATTGGTTCTCTCCTGGTAAACCGCGTTGGTGAAATGAAGAATCGGAGGCATTATACCATAACCAACAGAAACCTCCACTTATTGCGCCTCTATGTTCCTGTGCTACAATTGCTGCTCAAGTGGTGCGTGATGCGCACCACGTATTATGTAACGCGCTTTGCGTTGTACTCGAATTGCATTGATGTTTGAGCTGCTGCTCCCCTCCCTGGCTTTGATCGTCGGTGCTGGGCTGTTACTGGCACTGGCTCCCGCCCTGCAACCCCGATGGATTGCAGCCACCGTGGCAGGTATGGCACTGGTATTGATCCTGGTCGGCACCGGCACGGTGGGGGCGCCTCGGCAGTTCGCCATGTGGTCATCCTTCAAGGTCCTGATACCCCCTCTGACATTCCAGGCCAATGAACCGGCGCGGTTCCTGGGATTGGCTCTGACTGCGGCGGCAATGGCAGCCATCCTGGTCGCACACGAGGACGATGCGGGGCCGGAATCGAGACCACGTGGGGCCGGCTTGATTGGCATAATCCGCGCTAGCGTGCGCTCGTGGCGGGAGAAGATCAAGTGCGGTGGATTGGACTGGGCATTCGCCCTCGTCACGCTGGCGGCCGGGTGGATTGCCTTGCTGCCCACCAATCTGCTGACACTGGCGATGACCTGGGCGATCCTCGACGGTGTGGTGGCTATCGCGTGGTTGTGCAGCGCACCGCCGGCCGGTGAAGACTCGGAGCCCGGCGCGGCGCTCAGATGGGGCACAGGGGTGCTCGCAACTCTGCTGCTCTGGAGCGCAGCACTCCCCTTGCAGGCAAGCCACGCTCTTCTACGCATCGAATCCCTGCCCCCTCAAGAATGGGCAGGAACAATGCTCATTCTGGCAATCATCCTTCGGCTGGCCCCATACCCATTTCACCTGTTCCAGGGGTGGGTGCGCCCGCTACGTCGACACGTCCCTACTAACACGGAAACACACCTGGGCGCGGATAAAACGAAAACGCTTCCGGGCAGTGCCAGGCGCCCGCTGCTGGCTACTGTCTCGCAGCTAGCCTCCGGCGCGGCCGGCATCTGGCTATTGGCGCAGATCTCTGGGTGGGAAGCCATGCCATTTCTCTCGCGCCAGATCGTCAGCTCGCTCCTCCTGACCGGCCTGGTAGTCAGCGGCTTGCTGGCAGTCCTCTCGGGCGGGGAACGCCAAGCGACTGGATGGATAATGACGGGCCAAGCGGGAATCGTCGTCCTTGCAGGTTTGTGGTGCGGGCCAAAGGCGGCGCTGGCGGAAGGAATGGTTCTGATTCTGGCCGGCGGCCTGCTGTCGCTTCTATCTCACATGGATGCCCAATCCCTGGAAACCAGGATCGCCGGGTGGGTTGGCGTTGGAGCGCTGGCCGGGCTTCCCCTTACGTGGGGCGGAGACGGCCGGTTCTTGCTCTATGCAGGTTGGTTGAGGGAAGGACCGCCGTTGCATCTCCTTCTGGCCTCCGGCGGCTACCTGCTGTTGCTGGCAGCAGCCGCAAGGCCGCTGTTCCATCCGCCCAACCGCCCTTTGGCCCGGCAAGAACGATTGGCCGCCGGCGGTGGCCTGGGTCTGCTGGCACTGGGGCTACTGCTCCGGAGCGGCCCTATTGCCGCCGCAACCGGGCCCGTCTGGTTGGCCATCCTGATCCCCCTCGGAGGAGGGGTCTTGCTCGCCTGGGGCGCGGAATCATTGCGGCCGTTGCAGCAAGCGCCTGCGACCCGGCTCTGGGATCTGTTGACGCTTTGCCCGGTGCACCGACTGGCAGAAAAGATAGCTGGGCGAGTCGGGGCGGGAGTCCGCGGCGCCCACGACGTGCTGGAAGGAGAGGGCGCGCTCCTCTGGGTGTTGATCCTGCTTGCACTGGGTTGGTTGTTGCTCGCGGCCGGTTCGCCCGGGTAGATCAAATGGCTCCATTTCCCACTCTGAACGAACTGCTGAGCTATCTCGCCTTTCTGGGAGAAGAGCCTGCCGCGCTGGGCGTACTGGCGACCGCCGTAATACTCGTGGTGCTTCGCGATTGGCGCTGGTCCCTGCTGGCGCTGGCGACCCAGTACGTGATGGCCGGGTGGCTGCTGACACGGGTGTTGGAGCCACAGATCGCTGTGCTCAAGATCATGGTGGGGCTGATGATCTGTGTAGTGCTGTACCTCACTGCACGGCAGGTGCGCTGGGAAAACCTCCACCGCGGGACTGGTGCCCGGGCCGAGTCCGACAGAGATCGCAGCCCGCGACCACGGCGAGCGCGGTCCCAACTGCCAACGGAGCCGGTTTTCCGCCTGTTGATCAGCGTGTCGGCAGCGATCATCATTCTCCATGTCACTAGTAGCGGCCGTGCCAGCCTCCCTGAGCTGCCGGCCCACATCAATCTGGCGTCTATCTCCTTGATGGCAATGGCGCTGCTGGCGCTGGGACTGACGGACGAGCCCCTGACGGCCGGTATGGGGTTACTCACCTTTATGTCCGGGTTTGAGCTCTGGTACCATTCTTTGGAGCAAGCGATCATCACGATTGGCTTTCTGGTTGTGATTGACTTTCTCATCTCCACTGTCACGGCCTACCTCACAATCGCCCACCACCTGAGTGCCGAGGAGACCCGACGGAGGCGACTGACATGATCCCTGCCCCCGTTCTTCTCATCCTGGGACCTGTGATCCTGGCGGTCGCTGTCTATGCCGTGCGGCGGATAACGCTGGCAGCGTCCCTGCTGAGCACTGCGGCCGCGCTGGCGCTGGCATGGCTGACAAGTACTGTACCGCAAACGGCCGGGGAGGCGATTGTGGGCGGTCGAGTGGTAGGCGGCGATCATGAGATCCTTGGCCGGACCCTGGCGCTCTCTCCCCCTGACCGCTCTGTGCTAATCGCACTGAGCCTGGCGGCTGCGGCCCTCTTTCTACTGGCCATACGTCTCCGTCCAGACAGTCTCTTCTTCCCCGGTGTGCTTGTCCTGCTCGGCATCACGGCCGCTATCCTCATCATGGAAACACTTGTCCTCAGCATCTTGCTGGTCGAGTTGGCTGCCGGTGTGATCGCTGTGCTGATCCAGGGGGCCAGATTTGGCTCCACCCGTGGGGCATGGCGTTTCTTCCTCTTCACAACCCTGGCTCTGCCCCTGCTGCTCATTGCTGGCTGGCAGATCGATTTCCAGGCGGCCAACCCGGGTCAGGTGGCCCTGCTGAACCCAGCTGTGCTTCTCCTCACGCTGGGCTTTGTCATCTACCTTACTGCAGTCCCCTTTCACCTCTGGATGGGACCAGTGGCCAGAGACACTCAGCCGCTGACCCAAGTGGTAGTGTTTGGCTTTTTCCACATTTCGGTTCTCAGCGTCGTCGCGGGCGCATCCGAACAATTCCCTTGGTTCGCCGCCAGCGCGACTCCGTACCAATGGTTCACCTTTGCCGGCACCCTCACGGTTGGACTCGGTTCAATCCTGGCTCTTACGACCACTACCTTTGGTCACTTGTCAGTTGGCAACTTGATGGTGGACATCGGGGCGCTCCTAATGCTCCTGGGGCTGAGGAACCATGGCGGTCTTCAAGCAGCTTGGGTCCTGATGCTCCTGCGACTGGTCAGCCTTACGGTGTGGGGTACCGGGCTATCCGTCATCCGAGCGCGGATCGACTC
>WSZX01000368.1 GCA_013139935.1 Ardenticatenales bacterium | reverse complement strand
AGCCCCAGGGCGGACACGGCCGCCTGCATTTCCATCTGATTGTTGGTTGACCGGGGATCGTTACCGCTCAGCGTCCACTCGCGATCACCCAGGCGGACGATCGCGCCCCAGCCCCCCGGTCCCGGATTTGGTCTGCAGCCGCCGTCAGTATACACTTCAACCCGGTCCGGGGCTTGAAGTTTGTTCTCAGACATGATGGTTTCTCCCGAGAGGTGCTTAACATACATCTGGCAAGCGGGTTTGTCAAGGAATCGAAGTGATGTTCGGACAAGAGTTCGGACAATCGTCAATTTCCGTCTGCTAGCCGGCCCAAGAAAGGAAGCGGGGGGTGTGTACACACACCCCCCAATCCGTTGGCAGGGCCGGACGAACAGGTTGTGTCCGAGCTTTCGTCCGAAGCTCAGATTGAACCGAGGCTGTCTGCGGAAACCTTAAAAAAGAACCCTTTCTTGGGAGATTCATGGTAGAATATCGAATTAACATGTCGGAGGCATTGGGATGGACGGAGACAGGGATCCCTTCTCGCCAGATCGATACGAGAGCCTGACGCCACCTTTTCTTGCCCGGTGCGAGGCTCTGGTTCAAGAGCTGGACCCGCTTGGACTGTGGAAGACTACCTATCCAGGTTTGATCGCCCGTTGCCTGGAGATCGTTGACCAACTCATGGGCCGGGTAGAGGGTTACATGGGTGAAGAGCCTCAAGCATTGGTTGCCGAGGCTCTTTTTGTTGCGTTCAGGGCGCACGGGCTCACATTGCGCAAGTCGGCCGATGCGTTGTTCTTTGAGCACCCGCTGATGACGACTGATTTCCTGGCCAGCTTCAAGTTGGATGCTCACACTCTATCGGCCGCGTTGCTCCACGATGTCGTTGAAGACACCATGTTGTCTGTTTCCCAGATTGTGAATCAGTTCGGCCCGGATGTGGGCAAACTGGTTGATGGCGTGACCAGACTGCGAGCTACCGGCAAGGAGGTGACGAGCCAACTCCGGCAAGACGAGATACGCGTCGAGAGCATCAACAAGCTCTTTCAGTTCATGGTTGACGATGTGCGCGTCGTGCTGATCAAGTTGGCCGATCGCCGGCACAACATGCAGACCTTGGACGCGCTTCCGCCTGAAAAGCAGCGCGAGAAAGCACACGAAGTGCTTGCCGTCTATGCTCCACTGGCCTACCGGCTGGGGATGTGGGACGTGAAATGCGAACAAGAGGCACTGGCACTCGATTTCCTCCAACCAGTGCTCAGCCGGAAGCTCATGACTCTCATGGCGCGGCGAAATGGGCAACAACGCGGGAGGCTCAGGCGCGCGTGCCAGACCTTGCAGGACCACCTGTCGAAGGTGGGATTGGAGGTGCGGATCGAGCCTTCGCCGGAGCAGGTGTACTCTGTCTATCACCAGCATCAAAGGGACGGCCGCTGGCTGCCCGCATCGACTGACCCGATTCGTGTAGCTGTGTTGGTGAATCGACGATGGGAGTGCTATCGGGTGCTCTGTGCAGTGCATCGTCTGTGGAAGCCAGTGCCCGGGACTTTTGATGATTACATTGCCCATCCGCGCGAGAATCTCTACCAATCGCTTCACACGACAGTTTTCGGACCCGGGGGATGGCTCAAGGTCCGCATCCGCACGCACAGGATGCACCGGGTCGCTCACCATGGCATTCTGACCCGTTGGAGCCTTGACAGCCCTGACCAGTCCGCAGGCCTGGATGAGCAGATCGAGAGGCTCATGGACCGTCTGAGACCGGTGGTCGCGATCATCGATCGCAAGGACCGCCTCGCAGCGTACCAAGAGGCGCTGACGGACCAGATCCAAGTGTTCACACCCCAAGTGGAGTTGATAGAGCTACCGGCCGGCTCTACCCCACTCGACTTTGCGTACCAGGTTCACACCAAGGTGGGTGATGAGGCTCGCGGCACCCGCATTAACGGTGTTCCGCGGCCGCTCAATACGCCCCTACGGAACGGTGACCAAGTCCGCATTCTGCGATCCAAAGGGGGGTCTCCCCTGCGTGAGTGGCTGGACAAGGATCTGGGGTTCGTGCGAACGGTGTACGCTCGGAACAAGATTCGTGGGGCCTTTCGGCGGCTTGAGAGGGCGGAGGCTATCTCGGTAGGGCGAGAGACCCTGCATCGGGAGATGCGGATGATGGGGCTTGAAGACCATGATCTGGATGCTATTGCCCGGAGGCTGGACCATGACAGCGTAGAGCAGATGCTGGCAGCGATTGCTCGCGCCGATCTGATGCCGCACAAAGTGACTCATCTAGCTCTAGAACCCATCTGGGATGCCTTGGATGCTTCTCCAGCGGGAGGTGTCATTTTATCTCCCGACGGCCGGGTCACCGTGCGTGGCGTGCCCGGACGGCCGGTCAAACTGTGCGCGACCTGCCAGCCGGTCCCTGGCAATCCCGTTGTTGGTAACCTGCTGCGTGGAGGTCAGGTCACCGTCCACCGGATGGATTGCCACCACATTGTGCAGACCACCCGGCGAGGGACTCGCATGAATCTGGTCGAGGTCGACTGGGCCGAAGAGCCACGCACTGTCCGACCGGTGAGTGTGTGTGTAGCTGCGGTGGATCGGAGCGGTCTTACCCATGACCTGACTCGGATCCTGGAGACAGAAAACGTCAACATCTGCGAGCTGTATGGCCATTCGGATAGAGAGCGCCAATTGGGGCTGGTTGTCATCAAGGTTGAGGTGACTGATCTTCGGCAACTGTCGCGCATTCTGCATCGCT
>WSZX01000449.1 GCA_013139935.1 Ardenticatenales bacterium | reverse complement strand
CTATTTGGCAGCGTCGGCGCCGGCCTGTGGTTGGCCGCTCGTCTGTTTCGGGTGAACACACTGCTGTCTGGGCAGGTGCCGGACCGCAACGAGCTTCTTCGGATGCTGGTCCAAGGATGACCCGGTGAGCGAAGCAAAGCCATTACCAACAAAGCCCATTGGAGTCATTGCCTCCCTGGCGGCCGGATTCGATACCGTCATCCAAGGGTGGTGGGTGCTTTTCTTTCCTGTTATCGTGGACCTGTTTCTGTGGCTGGGCCCGCACCTGTCCATCACGCCGGTTGCGACCCGGGCACTGGATAACCTGGTTTCCCTCGCCGGCGAGAACCTGGAGATCGAGCCGCTGCTCCAGGCGGTCGAAGAATTGAACTACTTTAGTGTCTTTAGCGTTACCCCACTGGGAGTGCCCAGCCTGATGTCGCTCAAACTGCCGCAACTCACTCCGATTGGCTCTCCAGTCGTTCTCTCTGTCGGTAGTGAGCTGCTCTGGTTGACCGTTTTTCTTGGCCTGTCTCTGTGTGGCTTGATGGCGGGTGGCCTCTACCTGGGACTGATCGCGCAGCAAGTACGTGATGGCAGGGTTGATCTGCCCCGACTGCTTGGGGTGTTGCCGCGTTATTGGATATCTATCGTGGCACTGATCATCATCCTCTTGCTGGCCGTCATCATTCTGTCCATCCCGGTTGCGGTGGTGGCCGCCATCCTGACCGCTGTGAGCGTCTGGGTAGCCACATTGGTGGTCTGGGTAAGTCTCATGCTGTTCCTATGGCTGCTGTTTCACCTCTTCTTCACCGTGCATGGTATGCTACTGAGCGATCAACCACTATTTACGGCCGCCTGGACCAGCGTTCGCCTGATGGCCTTCAGCTCCTTTTCCGCCATGGGGCTGCTGGCACTGATCCTGGGCATCGGCACCGGCCTCAACTACCTCTGGAATCTCCCGCAGGAGGACTCGTGGATGCTCTTGGTGGGGATTGCGGGACATTCTGTCATCACCAGCGGATTGGTGGCTGCCACCTTTGTCTTTTATCAGGACCGATTCCGCTATTGGCAGGAGCTACGTGAGTATTTGAGCCAGGCAGCGGAGGCGGCAGTTGGAAAGGAATCCGATGACTGAACAGGTCGGCCGGTATGACGCCGAAGACATCACTGTCCTCAAGGGTCTGGAAGCGGTCAGGCGGCGGCCGGGGATGTATGTTGGCGGCACCGACGCGCGCGCGTTACATCACATGGTCCATGAAGTGGTGGACAACTCAATTGACGAGGCGCTGGCCGGGGCGTGCGACCGCATTGAAATAACCATCCATGAGGACGACAGCGTGACCGTAGCCGACAACGGTCGGGGTATCCCGATCGCCCCTCATCCAGTAGAGAAAATATCCGCTCTGCAACTGGTAATGACCACCCTTCACGCCGGCGGCAAATTCGACAGCGCCAGCTACAAAGTCTCTGGCGGGCTCCATGGCGTCGGCGTCTCGGCTGTCAACGCCCTGTCGCGGTGGATGGAAGTGCGTGTGCGACGTGATGGTGGCGTCTTTCAACAACGATATGAACGAGGAATTCCCACCGGCCCGGTGGTCAGGACCAGCACAGCCAGAGGAAGAAGGACCGGGAACGTCACTACGTTCCTATTCGATGACTCGATCTTTGTGGGCGTTACGTACCGCTTTGAAACGCTGGCACTGCGCTTCCGCGAGATGGCTTTTGTCACCAAGGGGGTGTCTATCCGCTTTCGGGACGAGCGCACGAAACCTTTTCCACGGGAGACAAGCTATTACTTTGAGGGAGGCATCACATCTTTTGTGCGCTACCTCAACCGCAACCGGGTGACACTCCATCAGCCGGTTTATGTTGAGCGGAGGATCGACGATACCAACGTCGAAATCGCGCTCCAATACACCGATGGGGTGGTGACTTCTGAATATGCGTTTGCCAATACAATCAACACGGTGGATGGGGGCACTCACCTGACCGGGTTCCGTTCAGCTGTGACCCGCACCATCAACGACCATGCCCGCAGGAACAACCTCCTCAAAGAGAAGGACCCGAACCTGACCGGCGAGGATACCCGCGAGGGGTTGACCGCTATCATCAGCATCAAACATCCTGACCCTCAGTTCGAGAGCCAAACCAAAGTCAAGCTGGTGAACGCCGAGGTCAAGAGCCAGGTGGAAAACGTAATGTGCGAAGCGCTGTCTCGATTCCTCGAATCCCACACTCGGGAGGCGAAGAGGATTGTGGCCAAGTGCGTGACTTCTGCCCGTGCGCGGCAGGCGGCCCGGAAGGCGCGTGACCTGGTCATCCGCAAGAGCGTCCTGGAAAGCATGACCTTGCCTGGCAAGCTGGCGGACTGTTCAGAGCGGAATCCAAGCAACACAGAGTTGTTCATCGTAGAGGGCGACTCGGCCGGAGGGAGCGCGAAACAGGGAAGGGATCGGCATTTCCAGGCGATTCTGCCGCTCCGCGGCAAGATCCTCAACACCGAGCGCGCCCGGCTGGACAGAATTCTGAATAACAGGGAGGTCAGAGCGATCATCTCGGCCTTTGGTACCGGGATTGGCGAGAGCTTTGACCTTGGCGGTCTGCGCTACAACCGAATCGTGATTCTATGTGACGCGGACGTGGACGGGAGTCACATCCGCACCCTTTTGCTGACCTTCTTTTTCCGGTACATGCAGCCGCTCATTGAGGATGGGCATCTTTACATTGCCCAACCACCGCTCTACCAGATCAGGTCCGGCCGGAAGGTCTCTTATGCCTATGCGGAGGACGAAAAAGAGCGATTGCTCAAGAGAATGGGGGAAAAGGTCAGGTTGCAGCGCTACAAGGGTCTGGGCGAGATGAACCCGGACCAGTTGTGGGAGACAACGATGAATCCGGCCAACCGCACCTTGATACAGGTGACGATCGAGGACGCGGCCGCGGCCGATCGCATCTTTGACATGCTGATGGGGTCCAGCGTGCCGCCGCGACGCCGTTTTATCCAGACCCGCGCCAAAGAGGTAAAGAACCTGGATGTATAGGCCGGAACCCATTCTGTGGGTGCGTTCTCCTCAAATCGGCGCTGGCCTGGAAATCGATGTGGCGGCTCGTCGCAGAGCTTCCAGGGCCACGAATGCGAACAAGCCCGCACCCAACAAATAGATATTCCTGATCCCCAGCACCGGCATCAGGGTGTAGGCCAGCGGCGGTCCTACTGCACTTGCCAGATCACCGACCGTGAAAAGGATGCCCAATCGCCGGCTCCGCCGGGCCTTGTTACCGAGACCGCCGACTACTGCCGTTGCCGGATTCTGGTTGCTGGCGTTGGTGATGGCTGCCAGGGGAAGGCCGATGAGCGCGGTCAGCGGCAGACCCGCAGCGACCATGCCAGGGCCTACCGTGCCCGCCGCAACGCGCCAACGGTTGCTGGCGCGATCCGCCATTCTACCGATGATGGGAGCGGATGGCGCCTGGTTGCAGGCCAGGGAGGCACGGACCGGCGCAGTGGCGGCGGCCGAGGTGATGAGGGTGCTGAAAAAGAGGCTGCGGCGATGGGAGAGAGAGGCAGGGGTGGCGAAGGGGGCGCAAAGCGCCCCCTTCGCCCCCCCTGCCAGCTCTCCTCACCTGCACTGCCCGCAGGCGCCAGTGTGTGCAGCAGCGAAAGTGCGGCTGGGACGGTGCCTCACTTGTTTTTCTACACTCTCGTGATCACAGTTGACGTTTGGTACGGATGTTCTATAATGGGGGTGTGGACCCGATAGAGAAGCTCAAGCTGCTGGCCGGCGCAACTCAGCACGAACCGGCCGGAGACGAGGTTGCGGCCGGTTCCTCTCGCATCCCGGCCGAGCTCGCCAACTGCATCAGCCACATAGTCAGCCCACGCAACCCGCGGATGCCGGTGTTAAAGGCGATGAACACCACCGCCTGCGAACTGGACTGCTCCTACTGCGTCTTTCGGAGTGGAATGGACACCCGTCGGGTATCATTTACGCCGGATGAAATGGCTGACGGCTTTTTCCGCCTGTACCAGGCAGGACTGGTGGAGGGGCTGTTTTTGTCTTCCGGGGTTGTCGGAAGCGGATTCCGGGCACAGGATCAGATTATCGCGACGGCCGAGATCTTGCGTCAAGAGCTGGGGTACACGGGCTATCTGCACCTCAAGGTGATGCCGGGGGCAGAGTACGACCAGGTTGTGCGCACCATGGAGCTGGCTGACAGGGTGAGCATCAATCTTGAGGCGCCCACGCGCGTCCGCTTGGGGCGAATTGCCCCCACCAAGGAACTCGGCGGGGAGTTACTCGGACGGCTTGGATGGATCGAGCAGGTTCGCCAAAACCAGGGCGGGCGCGGACCCAGTTCCAGCACCCAGTTCGTCGTCGGTCCGGCCGGGGAGAGCGACCTGGAGTTGCTGCACCTAACCAACCATCTATACCGGAATCTTGGGGTCAAGCGGGCATACTTTTCCGCGTTCTTTCCTGTCCCAGGCACACCCTTGGAGAATGCGGCTCCCACCCCGGCCATCCGGCAGCACCGCCTCTTCCAGGGTAGCTTTTTGCTGCGTGACTATGGCTTTGAGGTTGAGGAGCTTCCTTTTGGCCCTGATGGCAATCTCCCGCGGAACCAGGACCCCAAGCTGGCCTGGGCACGGGCGAATCTATCCCAAGAGCCGGTGGAACTCAACCGCGCCGACCGGCTCACCTTGCTGCGGGTACCCGGGGTTGGTCCAGCGGGCGCAGCCCGCGTTCTCCGGGAACGGCAGCGAGGAACCTTGCGCGATTTGGGGGAACTGCGTAAGATAGGGGTTCTGGCGGACCGAGCAGCGCCCTTTATCAAGTTAGACGGCCGCCGGCCACCGGTGCAGCTCCCCCTCTGGTAGGGGCAAGCAGCCGGCTTGATCGGATCCGTGGATGTTGGTAGATTCGCCCAAGTTGGTTCTCGGGCTGCAACGATTTGTGAAGATGTGTGCTCGGGTTCGTTCAAATGAGTAAACCGGCCCAGATCATCCCCCTAGTTCTTTTGGCTCTGTTGCTCGCGAGTTGCGCGCAAGTCGTCGAGCCAACTCTGACTGCATCCGCCACTCCACCACCCACACCCGCCCCTCC
Organism: Ardenticatenales bacterium; assembly: GCA_013139935.1. Classification (GTDB taxonomy): domain Bacteria; phylum Chloroflexota; class Anaerolineae; order Promineifilales; family UBA4811; genus GLR113. The sequence continues at coordinate 6,446 of WSZX01000449.1, read as the reverse complement.
CACCCACACCGCGACCCCGGTGCCCGTTCCCCCGTCATCCACACCGACCGTCACACCTTCGCCCACACCCACACCCACGCCCACTCCAATCCCGACTCCGACTCGGACTGGGATTGGCTGGGACCGTTATCCCAATGCGTTGGACTTTCGGGCTGCGCTTCCATTGGATGATGCGCTCTGGCTGGCGTCGTCGAGCGGGCTAGTACGCGTGGATTGGTCCGACAAAGAGTGGACGATATGGACCGAGGCAGATGGGCTGGTCGATAACACTCTGGTTTCGTTGGCTGAGCAGGGAGACTGGTTGTGGATTGGCACGCAGGGCGGAGTCAGCCGGTACGATCGAAAAAGTGATTCCTGGCGCGCATATACGACCGACGACGGTCTCGCCAGCAATCACAACGTGCTGGTATACAATGATGGGGAGAACATCTGGGCCGGGACACGTAATGGTTTGAGTTGGTACGACCCGGCAGCCGACAACTGGGAGAGCCTGTACACGGCCGGCGGGATTGATATCTCGGGTGTCGATGGCATGTTGAGCGATGGCGAACGGCTCTGGATCAGCGTCTCTCCCCATGCCGATACAAAGGGCGGCTTGCTCCGCCTGGACTTGGCGAGTGGTGAGTGGACATCCGTCAGCCGGGAGGTGGGAGGCCCGCCATTCAGTTCCCATACACTGGCGCAGAGTGACGAACTTCTCTGGTCAGTCCCACGAGCTGGCTTGCCATGGCAATACAGCAAAAGAGACGGAAGGTGGCGGCAAGTCTCCGAGCTGGACCCGGATGGCGATGGCTACACGGGGGCTCAATTCTGCGCCGGCGCTCTGTGGCTCTACGCCGCGCACGCAGGTGAATTGATCCGCTTGGAGCCAGAGACTCATCAGGTGGACCGATATCCGGCCGGGCCGCTGTCCTCATTGATGCTGCAAGGGCAGATCGCCTGCTACGGGGAGATACTATTGTTCACCGGTCAAAACGGGCTACTGGTGTTTGAACTGGATGCCGGCGAGTGGCGACCGTGGAGGTGGGGAGAGAAGCCCAATGCGGTGCACCAGGTGCTGGGGCAGCGGGACGGCGCGCTGTTGGTCAGCTCTGACCTGGGTGTGGGATTCTGGGAGCCGGCCACCGGCGATTGGCAGCCGGTCATGCCGGTGGGAGAGCCTGACCGCCTGTTGCCAGACGGAGCCTCTCTGGACAGCGGGGCGCCAAGCGTTTGGCTGATCGAACAGCTTTACGGTGCACCAGGCATGGAAGCTGCACCACGCTTGCTTCTTCTGACGGAACCCGGCGTTGAACCGCAGCGATTTGAGTTGGTTCCGCCGGCCGATTGGAGCCTCTTTCAGTTGCTTCCCGAGTCGACTGGGAACACGCTCTGGTTTGCCGGTAGCCGGGGTTTTGTCTCCTACAGTCCTGCAGTGGATCAATGGGGGATCTTTGAGCTTGATACCGAATCCTTCAACCTCGAGCACGTCCAGCAGCACGGGCACCTCGTCTGGTTCATTACCGACACCGATCTGGGCCAGTTCGACACCAATACGGGCACGTTCTACCTTTCTCCATTACCGGTTGCCGGAGGTTCTCAGCCGGCCTTGGTAGTGACGGCAGATGCGGTCTGGTTGCTGGTGGATGGTCTGCTGTATCGGGGCGAGCCGGACGGCAGCCGCTGGGTCCCGGTGGATACTACCGCCTATACATGTCTGAGTGAAGCGACCCGGTTGGCATATTGGAGCGGAGCGCTATGGTTGGGGGGCGTTCACGGGGTAGGCAGGCTGGAGGAGGTCGCTCTCCTTCAGCCAGCTCAGGATGCTTCCAATTGGGAGTGCTATACCCCGGCCGAAGGGATGCTGGACGCCGAGTTTGAGCAGATAATCCCGACGGATGATGCGCTATGGTTCAGCCACCGGTGGTTTGGCCTGTGGCGCTACACGAATCACTGAGAGGTCCAGTGATGGTGGAACAACATACCGATGAGTGATGGTGATCAGGAGTTCTTTCCGCTCGCCGCTCTGGAGCGCGCTAGCACGCCGCTGCTCCGCTCTTTTGCCCTGTTGCTGATTGTTGCCAGCCTGTGGGGGATCGTCAATCAGTTCACCCAGTGGAGTCGGCCGGTCAAGCTGGAAATCGGCGTCGCGGGGATGGTGCAGGAGGAGCGCCTTGGGGGCACGGTACGCTACTCGCTTCCTTTTGTCACGGACTCGGGCCAGGAGATGACCCTTTGGCTGCGCAACAACAGTCCGGTACTGGACTACTTTTTGACCAGCCCATCAACTACCACGATAGCCGTGCGCTACTGGCCAGACGACATGAGTGTGGTGGCCGTCCACCCCTTGATCGTTGATGTGCCGCCCATCGCTGACCGCTTTCCTCCATCCGGCGTTCTGCTGGCGACCTCCATTCTGGGACTGCTGCTGGGGTTGACCATCCTCTTCTCCAGCCAACTCGATGGCTCCATTCATCGACTGTCTGCACCGTCGGCGCCCGCCGGGTCGGCAGGAAGCCGAAAAGGCCAGCGCTCGCGCCGCCTTTGACCCGTGGGGGCTGCGGCCGCTGGCCAGGACACCGACACCCGACGCGAGGTAGTTCATCTCAGGTTGTGTGGACCAAAATGGTCTGGTAACAGTGCGCTGGCTGTGGTTTCGCGGAACTTGCCGGTCCTGTCCGCGATGAGCACGATCATGTCGGGAGAGAACTCGTTGAGCACCTGGCGGCACGCACCGCAAGGCGAACCACCATCCTGGGTAACCACCGCAATGGCCTGAAAGTCACGTTCCCCTTCAGAGACGGCCTTGGCAACGGCCGCTCGCTCGGCGCAGATGGTCTCGGAGTAGACTGCGTTTTCCACGTTGCAGCCGGTGTGGATACGACCACTGACTCCCAACAAGGCAGCTCCGACTCTATAGTCCGAGTAGGGCGCGTAGGCCTTTTCCCTGACTTTTCCCGCCAGATCGATCAGAGCGTCTCGGTCTATCTGCATGATGGATCTGCTAACCTCTGTCGCTGCTGGCATCCTCGGCTACCGACTGGCGACGAATGCGCACATTCTTTATCCGGCGGCTGATGACGTTCATCACTTCAATGGCATATCCATCAAACAGGATGATTTCGCCAGCGACTGGCACTTTGCCCAACTGGCTGTAGACGAACCCGCCAAGAGTGTCTCCTTGTTCGGTGGGAAGATTAGTGCCCAGCATTCGGTTCACGTCATCCAGGTCAATGCGGGCGTCAAAGATGGTCTCGTGCTCGCCGATGACCTGGAAGAGGGCCTCCTCAGAATCATATTCGTCCTGGATTTCACCCACGATCTCTTCCAGGATGTCCTCGATGGTCACCACACCGGCCGTGCCGCCGTACTCGTCCACCACGATGGCGATATGCACTCTTCGCTGCTGCAGATCGGCCAGCAGATCGTCCAGCGTTTTCGACTCGGGGACAAAATGGGCCGGCCGGAGCAGGCCTTCCAACGACTGTTCAACGATGACCACCTCGCGCGCTGGTTGGCCGCTCGCATCTAGCAGCGACAGCTCCAGCAAGTCCTTGGCATACAAAACGCCGCGGATGTTATCAATGTTGCCCGCGAAAACTGGTATTCGCGAGTGCCCCGCTTCCACAATGACTTTGAGTGCCTCCACGAGCGGTGTGTTGATCTCTAGCGCCACAATGTCAATGCGAGGCACCATCACCTCACGGGCGGCCGTGTCACCGAATTCAAAGATGGAAAAAATCATTGCCTTTTCATCTTCTTCAATGATGCCTTCTTCCTCTCCGGCATCAACCAAGGTCTTGATCTCCTCTTCGGTGACCAAGGCAAGGCCCGTGTCCTTTCCTCCACCTGGTCCGGCGACGCGCTGACTGATGCGCATCGCCAGCCGAACTATTGGCGCAAAGAGCGTACCGAAAGAGTGAACAACCCAAGCCAGGGAGAGCGCCAGTCCTTCAGGATTGCGCAGCGCAATTGCCTCCGGTAGGGTGTCCCCGGCCAGCAGCAGCAACACAGCAACCAGGCTGGTGACGATGATCAGAGCCATCCCGTCTGCCAGTGCTGGAGCGATGGAGAGCTGGACAAACCATTGGGCGAGCGGTGGAGCAAAGCGCGCGCCAGCGAAAGCGGCCGCCAGCACACTGAATAGCATCTGCCCAAACTGCACAGTGACGAGAAGACGGGCAGAGTTATCGGCTACCCGTGTGGCCCAGTCGGCTCCCCGCACCCCCTGTTCAGCCAGCCGGCGTAGTCTTGGCCGGTGTGAATTGACGAGCGCCGCTCTGGCAAGGGCAAAGAAGCCACTTGCGAGCGTCATTATCCCCAGCAGTATGGCCCCGCTAGCTGTCGGGTTCACTACTCTCTCCCTCTTTTCTGATGGTCCGCTTGATGCGGGCGGGGACGCCGTATGCGACTGACCCCGGCGGGACATCGTGGGTGATGACAGAACCGGCCCCAGTCCGAGCTCCGGCGCCGATCTCTACCGGAGCCACCAACATAGTGTCCGAACCGATGAACGCTCCGTCTTGAATGATGGTCTTGTGCTTCTCTGTCCCGTCATAATTGCAGGTAATGGTGCCGGCCCCGATGTTGACATTCGCACCGACAGTAGCGTCGCCCAGATAGGCAAAGTGCCCCATTTTGGCGTTCGGCCCCAGAGTGCTGTTCTTCACCTCGCCAAAGTTGCCCATGTGTGCGCCTCGACACAGGCGGGATCCCCTGCGCAGATGACCAAATGGGCCGATGTCTGACTCGTCCTCCATCACTGCCTGCTCGACAACCGAGGAGGTGATGCGGCAGCGGTTTCCGATGTCAGAATCGCACACGATGCTATTCGGGCCAATGCGACTTGCTTCACCGATAGTGGTAGCGCCCCAGAGATGGGTATTGGGTAGAATCACCGTCTCCCGGCCGATTGCGACAGAGGCGTGGATATAGGTTGCCGCCGGATCCACCAGCCGCACCCCAGCCTGCATCCAGGCTGTGTTGATCCTCTGCTGGATGATCCGTTCTGCCTCTCCCTGGGCGACCAGCGTGTTGACCGCCAGACAGTCGGCCAAGTCTCCAGAGGGCACAACTCGGGCGCCGGCAGCCCGGCCCAACTCCTCCAGTGTGGTGGCGGAGGGGGCCGACTGGAGTTGCTCCCAGAGCCAGCGGGCGTCCGCGCAGCCGGCCGGTGTGTCTCCGCCAGACGTGACCAGCGTCGCCATTGGGGCAGGTCGGCCCTCTGTCAGCCGAGCCAGCGTCGCAGCGGTGAGCAACGGTCGATCGGACCGAACAAGCAGCACCTTGTCAACACCCTCGTTCAGCCAATCCCGCAGATCTGGCGCCATCGACTGATCGAGTTCCGATGTTTGCGCCATGGGGCCGGCAAGCTGCCTTACGGTGCTCTCCAGCAAGGCCATGGCGCTCTGCCCAGCCAAAGCATAGTCGCCGAGTGAGGTCTCTACAATGAGAATGATAGCAGAAATGGTCATCTATCCATCCGGGTGAAAAGGGCAACGGCTGAGGGTAGCCATGCCGGAAAGCCCCCTGCTGTGTGGTAGCAGCGAGGCGGAGATTCAGATGGCGAAGGTAATTCGTCGTTCACCAGATTGCGCGATAGACAGGAAAAATACAGGCTGGGGCGGAAGGATTCGAACCTCCGAATATCGGCTCCAAAGGCCGCTGCCTTACCACTTGGCGACGCCCCAAAGTGAACCGCTTAATTCTAGCACACGGCACTTGGATCGACAAGACACGATTCCGAGGTTGTGGAAAGATGCGCTGAAAGACCAGATGGAGCGCCGCGTCAGCGGCGATTGGGGCGCTTTGCACCCCAATCCCATCCCTGCATCTGTGTCCCACGCAGCGAGTTCTCGCCACACCCGCACCCGGTTGGCTATCACCGGCCGGTCCAGCGCCAAACCCGCAGGCCGACGAGTGCTCCGGCGGCATCAACCAGGATGTCAATCCCGGTCCCCTTTCGGCCAGGAACAAAGGTCTGGTGGTACTCGTCCGTCATGGCATAGAGCACAGCGATGCCCACCGCTAGCCAAGCAGCCTTCCTTGTCGGGGTGTGGGCCTCCAAGGCCCGAAGCAAGAGAACGGTCAGCATTGCATAGGCCACCATGTGTCCCCCTTTTTTCAGCAGGACGTCCCAGCCCTCCACCTTGGGGATTTCGTCGCTGGGTGTGCCGGATAGAACAAAGATGACCGCCATCCAGACCAGCGGGGGAAGCCAGAGTTTAAGGCTGGAGAGGAGGGAATAGGAGGTCCGATTATTGGCGTTGGTATGCCTGCTCAACTCTGACCGCCAGTTTGTCCCAGGTGAACTCGGTAGCGATACGCCGGCGCGCGCCAGCCGCCAGGGTGGCCCGTAGCCCCTCGTCTCGCAGCAGTCGGACGACTGCGCTCGCAAAGGCGGCCTCGTCTCCAGGGTGAACCAGCAGCCCGGAGCTGCCGTGCTGAATGTACTCCTGGTTCTGCCC
>WSZX01000217.1 GCA_013139935.1 Ardenticatenales bacterium | reverse complement strand
ATGATGTCCCCAACTATTTGACGGATGTCAAGGTCGTCTTTACCAACAAGATGATCGTCACGCCGGTGCGCGGCGCCGGGCGGCCCCAAGGGATATTTGTGGCGGAGAGGTTGCTGGATCTGGCAGCGAGAAAGCTAGGCATCGATCGGTTAGATATCCGGAGGCGGAATTTCATCTCGCCGGACGACTTTCCGCACAACCACAAGATCATCGACCAGGCCTTTGCGCCGTTGGTTCTGGATAGCGGGAACTACCAGCCGGCGTTGGAGCAGGCAGCAGACAGGATCGGCTGGAAAAAGTTCGTGGGAGAGGAACAGCCACGGCTTCGTGCCGAGGGCAAGCACGTGGGTATCGGGATCGCATCCTTTATCGAAACGACCGGCATTGGCCCATACGAGGGGGCGCGGGTCACGGTTGAGGCCAGTGGTAAGATCAGTGTAGCGACCGGCGTCGGCACCCAGGGGCAAGGCCACTTTACCTCCTTTGCCCAGATTGTGGCCGATCAGTTGGGTGTGAGCGTGCGGGACGTTCACCTGGTAACGGGCGACACGGCCGCGTTCCATTGGGGAACCGGCACCTTTGCCAGCCGCGGTGCGGTGGTCGCTGCCAGTGCCATCCATGCTGCCGCAAAGACCGTGCGTGCCAAGATCCTCAAATTGGCCAGCAAGATCCTGGAAACACCCCAGGATGAACTCGAACTGGTGGATGGTCTGGTGCGAGTGGCGGACATTCCCGCCCAGTCGATCAGCCTGGGTGAACTGGCGGTTCTGGCCAATCCCCTGCGCGGGGCGGTCGAACCGGGTTCCGAGCCGGGTCTGGAGGCCACCGACTATTTCGGCCCCCAATACGGAGCCACTGCAAGTGGCACCCATGCCATGATCCTGGAGGTAGACCCGGACACAATGATGGTCGAGATCAAGCGCTACGTAGCAGTTGAGGACTGTGGTACCGTGCTCAACCCTCTGATCGTGGACGGTCAGATTCACGGCGGGGTGGCATTGGGAATCGCCAATTCGTACTATGAGAAGCTTGTCTTTGACGAGGCCGGGCAACTTCTCAACGCCTCGCTGGCGGACTATCTGATCCCTTCGGCCCTGGAGATTCCCCGGATCGAGATTGGTCACGAGAAAACCCTCTCGCCGCTCAACCCGCTGGGCAGCAAAGGTGTTGGTGAGGCTGGAACGATTCCGGTTCCCGCCCTCTTTGCGCAGGCTCTGGAGGACGCCCTGGCCGATTACAATCTGGAAATTCTCGAAATGCCCCTCAGCCCAAACCGTCTGTTCGAGTTGGTGCAAGCACTTGTTAAGAAATAACTTCCCGCTCTGAATGTGGAATCAGGTGCACTCCGCGTCCGCAAAAGGCCAAGTCGTTTTTGAACAAGTACCATGAGGCGAGGAGGAAGAGAGGTGATGCGTAGCTCGTGGCGACTGCACGTCAGCCGTCACAGCTCACGTTTCGCCAGTTCGACTAGCACTTGTTAAGAAAAAACTTCCCGCTTTGAATGCGGAATCAGGTACACTCCGCGTCCGCAAAAGGCCAAGTTGTTTTTGAACAAGTACCCAGGAGAGAGCGCATCCCATGAAGCTAGAAGGGGAATACCTGTTTGACGGCCCTCGCGACAAGGTTTGGGACCTGGTGCGAGACCCGAACGTGCTGGTCAAAGTCCTGCCCGGTACCCAAAGCATGACTCAGGTCAGTGAGAACGTGTACGAGGGAAAGATGAACGTGCGGATAGGACCGGTTGCGGGCGTCTTTGCCGGGCGGCTGGTCGTTTCGGACGAGGTGCCGCCGGAAAGCTGCACCTTGTCGGTAGAGGGCAGGGGCGCGCCCGGCTTTATCAACGGAGTCGGCCAGGTGCAGTTGGTTGACCAGGGGGACGGCACCACCTTGTTAAAGTATCAAGGCGATCTGCAGATCGGTGGCAAGCTGGCGGGCGTGGGACAACGGTTGATGGACTCGGTGAGCAAGAGCATGATTCGCCAGGGACTGGAGTCACTGAACAGATCTCTGCACGCGCCGCCGGATCACGCTGCTGCACCAGCAGTAGTGCCGGACACACCGGCGCATCGGCAGCCCTCGGAGACGGCGTTCGCAGCGACGGTCGCGAGAGACGTGGTCAAGGACATCGCCGGTGACATCTTTGCGCCCGAGTATCGAACTGCGTGGATGGCGGCCGCCGTCGCCATGGTCGGCATGGTGATCGGCTTCTGGCTCGGCCGAGTGTCCAGCTCTGACTAGGAGGCGCCGGCATGGGCGGCGTGAAGGCGCAACCGCCGTTGCCCGGTGACCCAGTGCGGCACAAGGAGGTGAGGCAACCGACAGCGAACTGACCGAGCAGCGAAAGCAGTATTACAGGTGCGGTACTCAATGACTCTGGCCCGGCGCCGGAAAAGGAGGAGAACCGATCGCAAACAGTCAGCTTTATTTTTATCTTTGACTGTTGCTGCTCCCTCAAAGCCTATATTGGCAGACGGCCGTGCGTTGGGGGGCCCGGGATGTCGATCAGAAGGGAACAGCCATCTATACTAGAATAAGGAGAAAGTTTCAGATGACTGCTAGCACCAAAGACACCAAACTAATGGGTTATCTACCCAACGATCGGCCCCCCTGGGGGCAGTTGATCCTGCTGGGCCTTCAGCACGTGCTGACCATGTTCCCGGCGACCGTGTTCTGCGCCCTGTTCACCGGGTTCCACGTCTCGACCGTGCTGTCCATTGCCGGTCTAGCCACCGTCGTGGCCCTGATTCTGTCCAAGTGGCGCATCGGCAAGTTCATCCCCCTCTTTTACGGCTCCAGCTTTAGCTA
>WSZX01000079.1 GCA_013139935.1 Ardenticatenales bacterium | reverse complement strand
CACGAACCCGCCAGATCGGGAGTAAAATTGAGTGACCCCATGGCGGGAGCTGCCGTTAGGACCGCCAATCAACTGGTCGCCAAGTTCATCAAGTAGAACTGCCATTGGGACCGGGCGGCACTTGACGAGAGAAGACGTCGGAATTACAATCGCGTGGTTGCATTGGTGTATGGGTGGATTCAGCAGGACATGAGGTGTCAGGAGCAGGCGGCTGCCATAGCGCACATCCGCATCAGTGCCGAAGGAGAAGAACGTGAAAGACCTTTTCGAAAAGTGTCACAGCTACACCGAGGCGCGCGATCTGCAGGCTACCGGTTTCTACCCCTATTTCCTTCCGTTGGAGGACACTGAAGGAACCGAAGTGATCATAGGCGGCCATAAGCTCCTGATGCTCGGCTCGAACAACTACCTGGGACTGACCACCCATCCGAAAGTTCGCCAGGCGAGCATAGACGCGGTAGCAAAGTTTGGGACCAGTTGCACGGGGTCTCGTTTCTTGAATGGCACGCTGGCGCTTCACCAGGAGCTGGAAAAGCGGCTGGCCGAGTTTGTTGGCAAGGAAGCGGCATTGGTGTTTAGCACCGGCATGCAGGTGAACCTGGGCACGATTTCTTCCTTGATCGGTAAGGGAGAGTTTGTGATTACCGACAAGGACGACCACGCCAGCATTGTGGACGGGGCGCGGTTGGCATTCGGCAGGATGCTGCGTTTCCGCCACAATGACATGCGCGATCTGGATAGGGTGTTAGCCAAGGCCGGAGATGCCGGCACACTGGTCGTGGTGGACGGAGTCTTTAGCATGGGGGGAGATATCGCGCCCCTGCCGGAGATCGTGCGACTCTGCCAGAAACACGGTGCCCGCTTGATGGTAGACGACGCGCACAGCTTGGGGGTGTTGGGGCGCGGCCGAGGTACCGCCGCGCACTTTGACGTTACCGATAAAGTGGACCTCATAATGGGGACCTTTAGCAAGTCGTTTGCTTCACTGGGCGGGTTTGTTGCTGGAGATTCGGACGTAATCCATTACGTGCAGCACCATGCTCGCTCGCTCATCTTTAGCGCCTCTATGCCTGCCCACTGCGTCACGCCAGTCCTGGCGGTACTGGATATTGTGGAGACCGAGCCGGAATTGGTGGACCGGCTCTGGGAGGTGACCGAACGGATGCGCTCCGGGCTCAAGGCGCTCGGATTCAATACGGGTGTCAGCGAAACACCTGTCATCCCGGTGATCATTGGAGATAACGATCTGACCTTCATGACGTGGAAGGCCCTCTACGATGCTGGCTTGTACACCAATCCGGTGATCTCCCCGGCCGTTCCGGAAGGTATGGCGCTGCTGCGTACCAGTTATATGGCAACACACACTCGAAAGCAGATCGACCGGGCGCTGAAGGTTTTTGAGACGGTCGGCCAGCAAATGAAGCTGATCTGAGACTGCGGCCGCGGTTGAGTCTGGATTGATGCCGATCTACGAGTACCGGTGTTTGGCCTGTGACGTGCGGTTTGATGCCATGCGGCCCATGAGCAAAGCAGAATCGCCGGCCACATGTCCGCGCTGTGGTCTGTCGGCCGGCCGGTGTGCATCCTTGTTTTCTGCCCGGAGTTCGAATGGCAAGGCGATCGCGGGAGACAAGGGTGGTAGCTGCTCTGATTGCAGTGCACATAGCTGCGCCACCTGCGGCAGCAGCTAGGCGTCTTTGCTTGCTCGTCTGCTGAGATACAGGATACTGGGGTCCTGGGTATAGCCAGCCCGGGACAAGACAGCCATGGATGCCCTGTTCTCCTTGAAGATCAGCGCAGCCACAACCATGATGCCTTGGCGGCTCAGGAGTTCCTCGGCTGCCTCGATCAGATGCGTCCCGATCCCCTGATGCCGATACGCTGGATCGACTGCGAGGTGGTTGATCCAGCCTTTGCGGCTATCGTGGGTCACGATGACCGTGCCCACCAGTTCGCCCCCGTGCCGCCAGCCGAGGATGGTCTGGCTCCCGCTCGCTAGTTGGTGGCCGATGGCCTCACGACTATCTCTGCCCGATGGCTTGATAGGAAGCTCGGCCCGCCGCCACAGGTCTACGATGCTCTCATAGTCCTGCAGCGTCAGTTGCACGATTCCCATTAGCGAATCCTGAGCGGCGCCACGCCATCCTCATCGAATCCGCAGGCGCGATAGAACTCGCGAGCCGCGGGCGTTCCTCGACTGGTATAGACGAACAGGTGGGTTGCCCCTCGCATGTCGGCCTGTTGGATGGCGGCTTCCACGAGAGCAGCTCCCACCCCCTGCCGCTGAAACGCGGGATCTACAGCCACGTCGTCGATCCAGGCGCGCAGCCCGCTGAGCGCTGAAATGAAGGACAGCGCCAGGTAGCCGACCACGACACCATCTATTTCGGCGATGATGATATCGAATCCGAGTCTCTCACGAAACCGATGCCGGGCACGTTCCTGTTCGGTCGCGGTAAACTCGGCGTTGGCGGGAATCGCTCGAAGCAGTTCCAAGACCCGCTCCTCATCGCCCACCCGCGCCGGCCGGATGATCGGGCCCAGCTTGTTGGCAGGAGGTACCGTCTGTTGCGCATCCACCCAGCGAGCTATGACATCCCGGTGTGTGCGGAAGGGGATGTCTCGCGGGAGTTCGTCTAGCTGAAAAACCCTGGCCTCGGTTGCGTCGTCACCGGCTTGGAGCATCCCACCGACCGGGAGGGCACGATAGAAGATGATGATGCCGCTGCTCAAGGGGCCCTCGGGAAAAGAGTCTACCCCAAAGAGCTCCTTCACCTCGATCTCCAGCCCGGTTTCCTCCTTACACTCACGCACGGCCCCCTGTTCGGAACTCTCATCTGCTTCGATGTATCCTGACGGCAGCGCCCATCGTCCCTCATGGGGCGAGTGGCCGCGCCGGACAAGCACTAGTCCACCGTCCAACTCGCAGAGCACACCAACTCCGGGCACCGGATTGTGGTAAACGACATGGCCGCACGATTGGCACACCGGGCGCGGACGGCCGGCCGTCCGCTCTTCCACCAACCTGTGACCACATTGGGGGCAAAAGGGATTCGGGATGGGCATGTTCTCTCTGCTTTAGCGCAGATAGTCGCGCAGCGCTCGGCTGCGGGTGGGATGGCGCAGCTTGCGAAGGGCCTTGGCTTCAATCTGTCGGATCCGTTCTCTGGTCACGCCAAAATGCCTGCCTACCTCTTCCAGCGTATGGTCCTCCCCATCGAGCAGGCCGAAACGCATCTCCAGGACCTCGCGCTCCCGTTCACTCAGGGCACCCAGGATGTTGTGGATCTGTTCTTTGAGCAACTGCTTGGAGGCGGCATCAACCGGTCGGGGAATCGACTCATCCTCAATAAAGTCGCCCAACGAACTGTTCTCCTCTCTGCCGACTGGCATTTCCAGGGACATCGGCTCCTGCGAGATGCGCATGATCTCGCGAACCTTGCTGCTCGCCCGCCGCAGTTTCTTGTCTAGCACCTGGTCGAGCCGTTTCTCTGACGCCCAGGCATCCTGTATCTTGCGCACGTCTTCGGGCAGCAGTAGGTCTACCTCCAGCGCCAGTTCTTCCGAAGAGGGATCACGTCCCAGTTCCTGTACCATGCGGCGCTGCGCTCGGACCAGCTTGTTGATGGTTTCCACCATGTGAACCGGGATGCGGATCGTACGGGCTTGGTCAGCGATCGCCCGGCTGATCGCTTGCCGAATCCACCAAGTGGCATAGGTGCTGAATTTATACCCTTTGGTGTGGTCGAACTTGTCCACTGCGCGCAAGAGCCCGATATTACCTTCTTGGATCAGATCAAGAAATGAAATGCCGCGCCCCATGTATTTTTTTGCGATGCTCACGACCAGGCGAAGGTTGGCTCGGATGAGTGCTCTCTTGGCCAGTACCGCCCGCGCCTCGATGGCATGCTCGTTCTCGGCCCATTCTTGTTCTCTCTCTTGGAGAAACAGATCAAGATCCTGTCGGCAGTCCATTACCTCGCCGTGCTCTTTGTGCCATGCCAGCATTTGGTCCTGAAGGGTGGCCGGCAGCATATAGAGCCCCAGATACACTTCAAATACGGCGATGGCAAGCTGGCTCCATTCCTCGTTCTGGCCCCACGCTCCTTCGTCCAGGAATGTTCTGAGGTAGGATGGGCTGTTCCCCTGCCACACTGTGCGCAGCATCTGAGCCTCTTCCAGCAGGGAGCAGAAATCCGGGAGCGCGGCGGCGAGTTCGCGGCAGATCGTCTCCGTCTTGCGCCACCAGGTTAGCGTGTGGTCGCAGACGCCAAGCAGTGCGTCTGAAGCACCAACATCCCCTGGCTCCTCTTCTCCCAAAGAGCCGGCCAAGTCGTCCAGGTAATCGCCGGCTGCCATTTGCGTGCTGAGCCAGATCTCCTGGTCCGGTTCCAGCAGAGCGACCTGACCGATCTCCTTGAGATACATACGGATAGGATCGTCCGATGCATCGATGACTATTGGAGGTCTGCCTACGGTTTCTTGGCCAGACTTTGATTGTCCTTGGTGCGTGGATCGTGGCCCAGGGGTCTGCGGGCGCGAATCAGCCTCCCCCTTTTTCGAGTCCATTGTCACAAGTTGCCTCTGTAGAGTCTAAGGCCTACCTTTGCCGCTCGCGGTCGCTGGGAAGCAGATAGCTGATGAGAGATAGTGCCTGATCGATTTTCAGCCTGCGTCTCTCCAATTCTAGCACCTGTTGCGTATACGTGCCAGTAGCAGCACTGTCATCTTGCGACAGGGCTTCAGCCAGGGCCCTATTCGACTCTGATTTCGCTCGTTCGATTTCCTCGACACGCATTTTCAGAACAGTGGAGGCGAGGTAGCGGGTGACCTTCTCTGGGGGGACCGGATCGCTGACGATTCCCTCGGATGGGATGTTGGGGTTTGGGGTGTGCTGAGCCTGAATGGCATGCAACCGGGCGTAAAGTGCTTCGTCTAGACTTTCCTGCAACTGGTGGATGGTGTCCGCCTCATCCGAGTAGTCTGGGGGGTCCAGCTTTTGTACCGCCACGAAGATGGCGTGGTTCTGAGGGTCAGCGAAATCCTGCGCGCAGATGGGCCGGAGCTTGTGCTCCAGGAGCGTTCGGTTGACCTGGCGCCAGATGTGCGGCTCGGTCATGATCTGGTTCAGGCAGTATAGTTCCTTAGGAGAGTGCAAAGATGGTGGCCGGGCATGCGGCTGAGTCTCTGTGACGGAGGGGGAAGGAGTCGATTCATTGGCGTCCCCGGCCGGTGGCCGTGGAGTACCTCTGGAAGAGGCAGTGGCGGACTGGAGGCGCGGGCGCACCCGTCCGCGCCCCAATGGGGCCGGTCGGGCCGCCATGGTCACGAGGGTTCGCTCATCTACCCCCAGGCGCCGCGCCAGGTATTGGGTGTAGTGATCCCGCTCGACGGCGTTGGACACGTCCTGGATAACCGGCATGGCCCGGGCGACGGCCGCCGATTTTTCTTTGGCATCGTTTGGATCCACCTCGGTAGCGATTGCGTTGATGATGTATTCAACCAATGGGCTGGCGGTCTCTATCAATTGGATCCACGCTGCCGCGTCGGATCTGATGAGGTTGTCAGGGTCTAGCCCTGGTGGAAGAATGGCAACGCGTATGTCCGCCTGTAACCGACTCTCTTGCCGGACAAGACCGCGAGGGTCAAAGATCACTTCCACTTTGCGGTCAAGCGTCTGGCGCGCGATGTCCAGGCCGCGAAGGGTGGCCTTTCTCCCGGCCGCGTCAGCATCCAGCGCGAGAATCAGCCGGTTGGTGTACCGCTTGAGTTGACGTAACTGGGGGGCGGTCAGAGCAGTTCCCATCTGGGCGATGACGTTGGCGCAGCCGGACTGCTGAGCTTGCATGACATCCATATACCCTTCGACGATGATTGCCTGACCCGCCTCGCGGATCCCCTTTTTGGCCATGTCCAGGCCGTACAGGATTGTGCTTTTGTCAAAGAGCTCCGTCTGCGGCGAATTGATGTACTTTGGTGCCGCATCGGGTTTCTCGACGGCCGAGCGCGGCTTGGTGGGCAGGGTTCGGGCGCCAAAGCCAACGACGCGCCCGCGCAGGTCCCGGATGGGGATGACGAGACGACCGCGGAACCGATCGTATCGCCGACCCGTGTCCTGCTTTTCCACCAGCAATCCCACCGCAAGCATATCATCGTCCGTGTATTCCTTGCTGCGCAGGAAATCCCGCGCTCCGTTCCACTGATTGAGAGCATAGCCAACCTGGAACTGCTCCACAGTGTGCGGTAGCAGGCCACGCTCCACCACGTAATCGCGGGCGGCCTCTGCCTCTGGCGCACTGCGCAGCAGGTGCATGTAGTAGAGGGTGGCCGAGTTGAGGAGTTCGTAAAGCTGGGCACTGGCCTCCTGGCGCTTGATCTGCTGGGGGGTCTGTGGTATGAGTTCGACGCCGGTCTGTTCCGCCAGGGCTCGAAGCGCATCGGCAAAGTCCCAGCCCTGTTTCTTCATCAAAAAGGAATAGATATCTCCTCCCTCAGCACACGCGCCAAAGCAGCGCCATGTCTGCGTATCTGGAAACACTACAAAAGAGGGAGTTTTTTCCGTGTGGAACGGGCAGAGCGCCTTGAAATTCCGGCCGGACCGTTTCAGCTCCACGTGCTTGGAGATGACATCCACGATGTCTACTCGCGCTTTGATCTCGTCAATTGGGTTCATGTTATCCGACGAATCCGTACCGTTGCTGGGTGTCCGGGGTTCCGTTTCCCGGCGGCTCTTTCGGGAGGCCCACTGGTTGCCAGGAACCCCAACCGATTCCAAGGCGGCTCTGGCTCTTGACGAACCGGTGCCCGACCAGGGATGGCGTGTCGGCCGTCAGCGGAAGGAGAGCGACCACCAATGAGGCGGCCTGCCCAGGCTCAAGCCGGTGTCCTGATCAACCACTGAGCATGTCCGTGAATACTAGAATCCTTCCAGTCGGGTAAAGTCAAGGATTCCCCGAGCTAGTTCGGCGATATGCTGAACCAGGGCACGACGATTGTCGCGCCAGTTGGGGTTTTCATCGTCGTCTACCAACACGTTGTCAAAGAATCGGTTGATAGGAGCGACGAGCTTCTCGGCGGCCGCCACGAACTCGTCGACGCTGCTGCCAGGAGCCACCCTGGCGGCCGCGGCGAGGTATGCGTGGCTTAGCTCTCTTGCAGCCGGTTCGACAAAGCCATCCAGATCCAAGCCGTATGGCTGGGCGTAGCGCCGGGCCATCCGTTTGCAGCGCCCGTAGGCATGCAGTAGCTGAGACCACTTTTCCTGCTCCACCCTGGCGGCTAGTTGCCCCACCGCCCGGCGTGCCGCGGCCGGGTTGTCTCCCTGTTCCGCCAGAACTGCCTCGACTACGTCGTGGCGGAACCCCTCTTCTCGCATCAGCACCCGCAGCCGTCCGATGATGAATTTGTGTGTGTCGTCTACCGCCTGGTCGGATACCTCTACCGGCAGCAAGTTGGCGGCCGCGAGTAGCCCTGCCATCAGGCTAAATGATCTGCTAGAGTCGATCAACAGTAGAACACTCCCGAGCGCGGCGCGGCGCAGGCCGTACGGGTCAGCTGAGCCGGTGGGAGCCATCCCGACGGCAAAGAGCCCAACCAAGCTGTCCAACCGGTCCGCCAGCGCCAGCGCCATACCGGCCGGGCTCTGGGGTAGTTTGTCTCCCTGCCTGCGTGGCAAATAGTGCTCATAGATGGCTCTGGCGACAGCGGGCGGCTCACCGCTCAACAGGGCATACTGTTGGCCCATGATCCCCTGCAGCGAGGTTATCTCGACGACCATCTTGGTTGTCAGGTCGGCCTTGGCCAGAGTGGCAGCGCGGACCGCGGTGGCTGCATCGTCGTCCGCCAGCTCGAGCATTCTCCCGGTTTCGGGGGTGAGTCTCTCCAATCGCCGGGTCTTGTCCAACATCGAACCCAACCGCGTCTCAAAGATGAGTGTGTCGAGTTTGGGCACAAAGCTCTCCAAAGGGTTGGCAGAATCGTCCCGGAAGAAAAACTCAGCATCAGCAAAGCGAGCCCGGATAACATGCTCATTGCCCAGGCGCACGTTATCCAGGTGCTGTCTACCGCCGTTGCGGACGGCGATGAAATAGGGCAGCAACTCTCCATTATCAGCTTCCACCACCGGGAAGTAGCGCTGATGTGTGCGCATCACGGTGATGAGCAGGTCGCGCGGCAAGGCGAGATAGCTCTTGTCAAAGCTGCCGAGCAGCGCCGTAGGTTGCTCAACCAGGTTATTGACCTCTTCCAGCAGCCCGGGTATGTAGAGTGCCTTGCCGGCCACCTCAGTCGCCAGCCGATCCACCTGCCGCCGGATGAGTGATTTCCGTTTGACTGGGTCTATCATCACGTTGTGGGAACTCATGAGGGCCACATAGTCGTCGGCGGCCGGGATTTCGATAGAGGGGGAGCTTTCCGGCCGCAACCCGCGACTGACCCGGCCGCCAACCAGGCCAGCGTACTCGAACGGGATGACCTGGTCGCCCAGCAGCGCCACCAGCCAGCGAATGGGACGGCTGAATGCGGTTGGCCTGCCTGGTCGCCAGCGCATAGACCTGCCAAAGCGAATTCCCGCAACCAGGCCTGGCAGGGCCTCGGTCAGCACCTCGGCCGCCGGCCGGCCAACCTGGCGCACCTGGGCCATCACGTATCGTTTGCCGCTGATCTCTTGGATATGGAGTAACTCGACCGGGACGTTGTGCCGATCGGCAAAGCCTAGTGCGGCTTTGGTCGGCTTGCCATCAGCGTCAAACGAACGATCGACTGGCGGCCCCTTGACCTCCTCCACCAGATCGCTTTGCACGGGGGCCAGGTCGTGTACCAGGATGCTCAAGCGACGTGGCGTGCCGAATACCTGTATCTGCTCATGCTCAAGCCGTAGTTGCTCCAATAGGTCGGGGGCTGCTCGCCCTAGCTGAGAGAGAGCGTCGGACAGATCGCCAGACGGCAGTTCTTCGGTGCCGATCTCCACGAGAAAAGGAGTGGGAGCGGATGATTGGAGTCGGGGGGAAACGACGCTGGGTGTTACGGGTGATCTTGTCTCCCAATCCGGCACCTTCACGAACGGGTACTCTAGCCGCTGGCGCTGCTCGATGTATGCGGCCGAGATGCGGCGGGCCGTGTCTCTCATGCGGCGAAAGAATGTCGCCCGTTCAGTAACTCCAATGGACCCCCGCGCATCCAGCACGTTAAAGAGGTGGGAGCATTTGAGGTTATAGTCGTGGGCCGGAATCACCAGCCCGGCCTCCAGTGCCCGCTTTGCCTCGGTCTCGCAAGTGTCATACATCTGACGCAGTGCGTCGACATCGGCTACATCAAAATAATATTTGCAGTGCTCGATTTCGGACTGGAGCAGCACATCGCCATAGGTGATCCCGGAGCCCCACTCCATGTCCCACACGCTTTCCTTGCCCAGCAGCGCCATCAGGATCCGTTCCAGGCCGTAGGTGAGTTCCACGGCCACAGGATCCAGGTCGTGCCCGCCGGCCTGCTGAAAATAGGTGAACTGGGTGATTTCCTGTCCATCCATCCAGACCTCCCATCCCAGACCCCATGCACCGATCGCCGGGCTTTCCCAGTTGTCCTCCACAAAACGGATGTCGTGCTGGCGCCGGTCGATCCCAATAGCCTCCAGACTCTGCAGATAGAGTTCCTGCGCATTGCCGGGATCAGGTTGGAGGATCACCTGGAGTTGGTAGAAAAGCTGCATCCGGTTCGGGTTATCCCCAAAGCGGCCGTCGGGCGGGCGAACGCTGGGCTCAATGTAGGCCACGTTCCATGGCTCTGGCCCCAGGACCCGTAGGATGGTGGCTGGGTTCATTGTCCCCGCCCCCACTTGCACGTTGTAGGGTTGCCAGATGAGACAGCCCCAGTCGGCCCAAAAGGCGAGGAGTTCCAGAGTCATCTTCTGGAATGTAAGCGGTTGGGTCATATCTTCTCCATAGCTCTGGATATCCGAGTGAATCCGCGGACGCTGGTCTCCCGCGGCAGAGCGTTATCCGGTCGCATATTCGCCGGCCGATTCGCGACGCAATCGTTTCAGGAAATCGGCGGACTGCAAACGGCGTTCCAGGTGGTGTTGGATGTACTGGTGCATGATGGTTTCGAGCTCGGTATGCAATGATCGGCGAACGCGCAGCGCGGACGCGGCGCCGTACGACCGCGTCTGCAAGAAGCGCAGTAGCTTGAGCGCGCTCAGCGAGATGGGCTGAGCGGTGGGATCGGCCCTTTCGCAACTGGGGCAGAGTGCGCCGCCCAGCCCGGCACTGAAGAACTGGCCTTGCGGCTCAACGACTGCCGTGCAGCTCACACAGTGGAACAACTGGGGCTGGTAGCCCACCAGGCTCAGGAGACGTAGCTCATAGTAGCGAGCGGTGAGCAGTAAATCATTGGTCTCTGCGAGCCAACCCAGCGCCTCCGCCAACAGGGAGTAGAGCTGAGGGTGGCTATCGTTGTGGGCTGTGAACCGGTCGAGTAGTTCCACGACGTGATTGGCATAAGTGGCTCGGATGAGATCTTCGCGCAAGGGTCGGAAGGCGTCTATGAGTTCAGCCTGGGTAATCAGGTCCAGGTTTCGGCCGCGCGCGAACAACATCTTGGTTCGCATAAAGAGCTCGACGTGCCCTGCCTTGCGGCTCTGCGACTTGCGCACTCCCTTGGCAACGGCCTGGATCTTGCCCCGGGTGGGCGTCAGCAGGGTGAGCAAGCGGTCCGCTTCGGCGAAATCGCGTCGGCGCAAGATGATTGCCTCTGATTGGTATAGGCGCTCTGTGGTCATGATTCCTGTTTCTAAACCCTCCCGCAGAACGCGTGCCCGCAGGGAGACGTCAATTATACCACCAAATGGGTAGATGCAGGGTGTTGAAAAAGGGGCTGCGGCGACGGGAGAGAGAGGCAGGGGCGGCGAAGGGGGCGCAGAGTGCCCCCTTCGCCACCCCTGCCAGCTTTCCTCACCTAGTATAGGGATTAGGAATGAGGTATTCTCCTAACGCATAGCATATCAAGCATTTTAGCGAAAGGAGAAACCTCATGTCTCGCACTTTAACAAAGAAACTGGCTCGCGTCAAACCGGGGACCATGTTTGCCGGGGTGGACCTGGCCAAGGATCGCAACGTCATCG
>WSZX01000205.1 GCA_013139935.1 Ardenticatenales bacterium | reverse complement strand
CAGTTATCGCACTTAACATAAACATAGATTCCGTGCGGGTCACTTGGCCGTGTTTCCCTGCCTCGTCCCAGCACCTTGTCCAGAAAGCCCATCTCAAGTCCCTCGCTCCTCTGCCTCAAACCCGCTCCACCACCTGGAGCGCCGATAAACAGCACCGACCCCGCGCCGCGATAAACCCCCTCTGATGGGCGGGGTCAAGAGGGTCTCCACGCCTGTCACTCGTGCCTAACTACTCCCAGATGTAACGGATCGCTCATCGCGGTGAGCTCCAGGGACGGCAGATTGTCCTTCATCGACGCTGAGTGGCTTGCGCTACTCTTCATGGAAAGCCTGAACCTGGAAGGTATACAGTTCCGTATTGGATCGTCGCCACGCGTTGGATGGGAGACTTGCTTTCTGACACAAAACCCTCAGGAATTCCTCGGGCCGAGGAATCCTCTTCCACACCTGCGGAAGCAAAAGCCCACGAGAGAAGCCGGATGTCAGCAGCAGCCCATCGATCCCCGGCCGAACCCGTTCCGGCCGCTCTTCCGGTGGGCAAATCAGCATACACGGCGGGGTCAGCACAGAGACTTCGAGGCGAATGCGATCAAGTTCCTCCGGTGACACGGGCGGAAAGCGAGGGTCCATCTTGGCTGCGCGAATAGCGTTCTCCCTCACATCCTCCGCCAGGGGCGAGTGGGCGTCAGCCGTTCCGATACACCCCCGCAACGCACCTTCCTTGGTGATGGTCACAAAGGTTGCCCCTTTCCTCCGGAGGCGGATATCCACCGGCGGGGGCATCACAGTCTTCTGACCAATGTCAGTCTCCAGCGCCGAGCGGGCCAGACGAACCAGGTTTTCGCCCTGTTCTGACGTGAGCAAATCCTGGTAGCCCATCTCAACCTCCAGTCCCAGCACGGGGTGGCTGTGCACCAGTTCCCGCAGTATAAGCAATGGCAGCATACCCGACCACGCGCCGCTTGTCTCCAGCCGTATCGCCCGAGTTGCGATAGTCCAACAAATGGGATCTCCATCCGAGTTCCGCCGCCAGCTCCATCAGAGCGACAATGGGGCCGCGGCCGCACGCACCATGCTGATCTCTCTCAACGGCACTGATATCACCTGCCAGCACATGCTGCACAAAGGATTGATCCATCCGCCGTGCGGTTTCATAGTCATTGAAATGGCTCAGGTCGCTGCTTACCACTAGCCGCGTATCCAGCTCCTCCCGCACACGAGCGGCCAGCTCCCGCCCCACAGCGCGCGCGTCTACGTTTCCAAAGAGCAGCGGGACCAGATACAATTGAGGTACAGTTCGCTGCAGGAAGGGGACTTGGACTTCCAGGCTATGCTCGTCCTGATGGGCCGACGGCAACGACCGGTAGTGAGTCCCAAGCGTCCACAGTGCAGCCACCGTCTCCCGGTCCGCTGGAGCCACCCCCAGCGGCGTGGCAAAACCAAGATCAATCACGGAAACGCCATCAAACGAGGCGCGGTGCGCTGGCCCCAGCAGATAGACGGTCACTCTCCCAGGAGGCAAGCCGGACTGCAGAGCCTTGAACGCATGACCAGCAGTGGGTCCGGAATAGATGTACCCGGCATGCGGCGCGACGACAGCACGGACATGACCAGCGTCATTCATCTCCGGCAACTGCGCATCGCCTAGGTAGCCATCGACGGCGGCCGACAGGGCGTCTCGACTCCCCGGATAGAACATGCCGGCGACGGCCGGCGAACGGGCAGCAGCATCCATAGTCACCTCCACACACCCGCGATAACCCTCCCGCACTCGGGGCACTCCCCCGGGAGGCCCGCTTCCTCCCCGTCCACAACGTCGCCATTCGGCGGCTCTAGCCACACCGGGCGAGCCTCATACCACATCCGATGAATCAGCGCTTCGCCGCACTGAGGGCAGTAGGTGTTCGCCCGCTCGGGATCCATCAAGTTTCCAACATAAACGTAACGCAGCCCCGACTCGATTCCAATGGTATATGCTCGTTCCAGACTCTCCCGTGGCGTCGCGGGCCGGTCCCGAATCTGATAGTCGGGGTGGAAAGCAGAGATGTGCCAGGGGAGATCACGGCTCACCGATGCCAGGAATTGGGCAATGTCCCGCAATTCGGCGTCCGAATCGTTCATCCCTGGCACCACCAGGGTCGTCACCTCGATCCAGATGTCCGTTTTCTGTGCGACGTACTCGATATTGCGCAGTACAGGCTCAAGTCGGCCGCCGCACGTCGCTCGGTAGAACTGCTCAGTATACCCCTTGAGGTCCACATTCATTGCGTGGAGATAAGGAGCGATGGAGTCGATGGCTGCCAGCGTCTGAAAGCCATTGGTCACATAGAGATTGCGAATACCGTGTTCAACGGCCAGCCTTGCAGTATCAAACGTGTATTCGTAATAGACGGTCGGCTCGTTGTAGGTGTAGGCAATCATCGGCACGCCGCGCGCCCGACAGATCGAGACGATCTCCTCCGGGGGGAGATGCTGTCCCGATCGAGCAAGGCGGCGCGCTATGTCACTGGATCGCCCTCCTCGCTCAACACTGGGCTCCACCTTTCGCCTGCGACCGGCCCCGCCGGGCTGTGATATCTGCCAATTCTGGCAGAATTGGCAATGAAAATTGCAGCCCAAAGTGCCGATGGAGAACACCGATTGCCCGGGGAGAAAGTGAAAGAGGGGCTTCTTTTCCACCGGGTCCACATGCGCCGCGGCGGCCCGCCCGTACACCAGGGAGACCAGTTGCCCATTCCGATTCATGCGGACCTGGCACTTGCCCACCTCATCCAGCCCCACGGCACACCAGTGTTCACAGGCAGTACATTGAACAACCTGCTTGGACAAAGGCTTGCTCTGAAAGGCATGAACCGTATGCATCGCGCTCACCCTATCCACCATGATATACCGGTTCCCGCCCTATCGCAACTGGACCTGTTGAGCTCTGGAAATGGCTTTGGAAGACACGGCCACTGTCGGCACAAACGGGATGTCGGAGGGGGAGGGTGAGTCGAAAAACAGACAAGACGCCGTTCCCTCTGCCCGTCCACGCCGCAAAAGGCAAACCGGTACGGAGAGATGGGGCGCTTCCCCCCAATCCCCCTCCCTCCCCCCCCCCCCCCCGCGGTCTACGCCCACCCAGGCCGCATCAACGCAGGACGACTCTCATCAAGGTGACAAGCTCATCCCATTCCTCATCGGTCAGGTGCAGGCTGATCCCACCCAGTTCCACGTGGAACATCATTTCACCCTCAACCTCGGATGTCCAGACCATATAGTTCTCTGTCTCTGCCACCAAGTCCGCGTCTAGCTCGTCCATCCGTTTCTCCTCCTGTGACCCATTCAACTCGCTGATGCTGCATTCTCCGTTGGCGGTCCGCCGTATCGACCCCCTATCAGCCACGGGGCCGACCGCTCGGTGCACAGGTTCATCAGTTTTCGCTCCGGTTCGACGCCTAGCCAAGTTGCCCGCCGGGGCGCCGCTCATTCCTCTTCTTCATCGGCCAGCCCCGAAGGGAAGGGATCCATATCCAGCAGGTTGGCATAGACATACCTCCCCAACACTCGCAGGGATGCAATGGTGGGAGCAGCCAGAAAGACACCCAACACACCCCCCAAGGCAGCGCCAACCAGTATCCCCATAATGACGATCAGAGGGTGCAGATGAACCCGGCGACCAATGATGCGCGGGATAATATAGTTCAGATCAACCTGCTGAAAAACGATGTGCAGTGCTACCAGCAACACGGCGAACCAGAAATGGGAGAGCGGCATCCATTCCCAAGTCGAGCCCGAAAAGAGCGCCAGCGGCACCGCTAACGCCAGCCAGATCCCATGCCCCAGGCTCGGCAACAACTCCAGCAGTCCAGCCAACACGCCCATCAGCAACGGCATCGGCAGCCCGATAATGGCTGATCCTGTCCCAACTATCAGACCCCCAACCATGCCCAGAACAATCTGGCCCCGAAAGAACCCCCCCCAGATGAGGCTGATCTCCCCAACCAGCCGCCGCAGATCGCTGACAAGCGCAGGTGGGGCGATGCGGTAGGCCCAATCAAGGGCCTGGTGACCATCCTTGACCAGGTAGAAGGAGATAATGAACGTGAAAACCGCTGTCACCCCCAATTCGGCAACACTGGTCAGCACGCCGCCCAAGAAGTTGATCGACTCACTGCCGAGGGACTGAACAGTGTTCAACAGAAGCTCTTCCGTTTCATCCAAAAGGCCCGACAGATCCACCGAGAGCGGTCCCAGAGCCGCCCTTCCCTCGAGCCCGCTCTCGATGTCCCGCAAGATGGCCGGCACTTTGACCATTAGATTCTGGATTTGACCAATCAGCGGCGGTGCAATCGTGGCCACAACGATCGAAAGGAGAGCCATGAGCGCAAGGTAGATCAGCACCAGCACCAGCGAGCGCGGAATGCGGGCCCGTCGATGGAAAAAGCTGACAACGGGATTGAGGACAAAAGCCAAAATCGCAGCCAAGATCACCGGAGGAATAATGATTTGGATGCGCTGGAACAGCGCTACCGCACCCAGGAGAAGTAGTACGGCGACGACTAACTTTGTCGCCGTACCCCACCGCGGCCGCTGCGTAGTGGAGGGGGATGGGAGCTCGCTCATGTCGCCAAGTATAGCCAGATACCCAGGGCGGGCAAGGCACCGTGCTCGTGCTGCGATACACACGAAAGAGCCTTGCGGAGGAGTTGTCCTCCGCAAGGCTCGTCACATTTCACGCCTTCCAGTCCGGTTTAGCGCCGTCGCGGGCGCCGGTTGCGATCTCCTCCCGGCCGGCCCCTGCTCTGGCCACCCCTTCTGCTGCCAGGCCGGTCCTTGGAACGCGCCTCTTCCAGCGTCCATCCTTCCAAAACAGCCTGTCGCGACAGTCGAATCTTTCCGCCCGGATCAATGTCTGTCACCATCACCATGATCTCGTCCCCCATCTGGACCACATCCCCGACGCTTTCCACATGATAGTCGGCCAACTGCGAGATGTGCACCATACCATCCATACCGGGCAGTATCTCAACAAAGCAGCCAAAGTCGGTCAGCCGAACGACCTTGCCGGTGTAGATTCCGCCCATCTCGGCATCTTCGGTCAAGGCCTCAATCGCGGCGATCGCCTCGTCTGCCTTGGCGCCGTCAACACCGGCAACAATGACCGTGCCATCGTCTTCCACATCAATGGTCACGGCATATTCGTCCTGCAACGCACGGATGGTGCTGCCGCCCTTGCCGATCACCGCACCGATCTTGGCTGGACTGATCTTGATGCTGAGCATCCGGGGTGCATAGGCGCTCAACTCGGCCGGTTCTTTAATGCAGTCGGCGAGCACATCAAGAATCTGCATCCGCGCGCCCCGCGCCTGCATCAGTGCTTCTTCCAGGATCTGGTAGGAGAGCCCTTTGACCTTGATATCCATCTGCAGCGCAGTAATCCCCTCGCGACTGCCAGCCACCTTGAAATCCATGTCACCCAGGTGATCCTCCAACCCCTGGATGTCGGTCAGGACGACATGTCGATCTCCGTCGATCACCAAGCCCATGGCAATACCGCCGACCAGGGCCTTGATGGGAACCCCAGCATCCAGCAGCGCCAAAGTGCTGCCGCAGACACTCGCCATGCTGGTGCTGCCATTCGAGGCCATTACCTCAGAGACCAACCTGATCGTGTAGGGGAATCCATCTTCGGGCGGGATCATCGACCGGAGCGCCGCCTCGGCCAATGCGCCATGCCCCACTTCGCGACGCTTGGTCCCACGCAGGAACCAGGTCTCTCCGGTTGAGTATGGGGGAAAGTTGTAGTGGTGCATATAGCGTTTGGAATCATCGGGATAGAGATCATCCAGCTTTTGCTCGTCTCGCGGAGTTCCCAACGTGGCGATGGTGAGCACCTGGGTCTCTCCACGCTGGAACAGACCGGCGCCGTGGGCCCGGGGCAAGAGTCCCACCTCGGCCGACAGCGGCCGAATATCAGTGGGTCCCCGCCCGTCGGGCCGGACACCCTGGTCCAGAATCCGGTGGCGGATCTGCGCCTTGAGTTCCGCCTGCAATACCTCACGGATATCCGCTTCGTCATACTCGCTGTCTGAGTACTCGGACAATACCTCTTCGCGCAGTGCGGCGACGGCGGCGTTGCGCGCATCGCGGTCGGCGTGCTCCGCCACCAGTTGAGCGACCGGGCCACGCACCCGTCCGCTGACTATCTCCTTGACAGCCTCGTCCACGGCAACCGGGGTGTATTCGCTCTTTGGTTTACCCAACCGGGCCCGCATCTCGTTCTGGAGCTCGATGATCGGCTGCATTCCCTGGTGACCGACCTTCAGAGCCTCGACGATCATCTCCTCGGAGACCTCGAGAGCACCTGCCTCCACCATGTTGATTGCATCGGCCGTTCCAGCCAGCCGCATATTCAGTCGGCTGTCCGCCATCTCTGAAAGGAGAGGGTTCAAGACAAACTTGCCATCAATGTACCCCACACGCAACCCGCCGACCGGCCCATCGAAAGGAATGTTGCTGATGGTCAGCGCCGTGCTGGCGGCGACGATCCCCAGAACGTCCATGTCGTGCTCTTGGTCGCTTGAAAGAGTGGAGAGGATGATCTGGACATCGTTCCGCATGTCGCTTGGGAAGAGGGGGCGGAGCGGCCGGTCAATCAGCCGCGAGGCGAGAATCATCTTTTCGTGCGGTCTGCCCTCGCGCCGGAAAAAGCTGCCCGGAATTCGCCCCACGGCATAGAGCCGCTCCTCAAAATCCACGGACAGCGGGAAGAAGTTAATCCCTGACCGTGGGTGAGCCGACATGGTGGCGGCCGCGAATACAATCGTGTCGCCAACGCGGACGGTCACTGAACCGCCCGCCAGAGCAGCCAATTTGCCGGTCTCGATGGTAATCGTGTGCTCGCCAATAGGCGCGCTAAACGAGTAACTCTTGTTCATGTGAATGCCTCCAATGCATTTTCCGACCTGTGGGGCAGGCCTTGAGAGAAACACACAGGAAACCAGGGACTGGGGACTGGCTCGTAGTCACAGCGCAGAGGCAGCAAGCCCCTGCCGTATTACGAAACACTCACCAATTCCTGCTCTCCTGACGCCCACCCGCCCAAAAAGAGACAAGTAGATGGACCTTTTCCAAATACCCGTCTGCCATTCAATCTTTATTTGCGCAGACCCAGCCTTTTCACCACCGATCTGTAGCGAACTGGATGCGTTCGACTGAGGTAAGCCAGTTGACGCCGCCTCTGCCCCACCATCGCAATCAAGCCCCGGCGCGAATGCTCATCGTGCTTGTGAGCCTTGAGATGCTCTGTGAGGTGCTTGATCCGGGCGGTCAACAGCGCAACCTGAACCTCGGGCGACCCGGTATCATCATCGTCCAATTGGTACTCTTCGATGATGGTCGTTTTGATTGCCTTGTCTAAGGGCACCGTAATCCTCCTGCCTTCCTTGGGCTCTATGGGGCCGTTCTTGCCGTACCCCCAAGCCATCATGGAAGATTATAACAGGCGTAAAGGCCTATGGCAAACCGGGTAGCCGTGTTTCCCTCCGGCGCGAACAGCCCGGCCGCGTCATTCACGTCGCGCGCAACCAGGAGGCAGTAGGGGAACGGCCAATGCGCCGAAGGCTGAAACCGAGCCCGGCTCGCCAGCGGCACGCTAATCGGAGCTTTTGGGGGGAAATGAGGAGGGCCGGCGGCATGTGGTATAATCTCCCCGCTATGTTCAGATATGCACGCCATATGTTTACTGAAATCCTGAATTACCCAGCCCTGGCAATCGGGCGCGTCATAGCGCTAGTGGTAGCGTTGACCATCCACGAGTTTTCGCACGCCTTTGCCGCATACCAGTTGGGCGATACTACAGCGCAGCGGGCCGGCCGGATGACGCTCAACCCGCTGGCCCACCTGGATCCGATCGGGTCGTTGATGATGATAACCATCGGCTTTGGCTGGGCCAAACCGGTGCCCGTCAATCCACAGAATCTGCGTGGCAACAAGTTGCGCGGAATGGCCATCACTGCCGCGGCCGGACCGATCTCAAACATCTTGCAGGCCTTTGTCTTTGCGCTTCCCATTCGTTTTGGGCTGACGGACCTTGACATGTCCTATGTCCCTGGAGCAGTTTTTCCTACCGTGGGAGAGACACTATCCCTCCTAGTCTGGATCAATCTCTTGCTGGCGGTTTTCAATATGATCCCGCTGGGTCCGTTGGACGGCCTCAAGGTCCTGATGGGCCTCTTGCCCCAAGACATGGCTGTGCGCCTTGAGCCTCTTGCCCAATATGGCAGCTTACTGCTGCTGATGCTCATGGTGTGGGGTAGAGGCCTGCTGGGCTCCCTGATCTACCCGCCAGCCATGCACATGATGGGACTGCTAACCGGCTCATGGTAGCCGAAGCAATGGCATCGCGCCGTCCTCCCCTGCATCGAACCTGGCAGTTTTTCCGGGCGCTGTTCGCCAGGCCTCTCGCCCCGACAGAGTGGCAAGAGATCAAGCTGGTGCTCACCCGAGCGCAACAAGCTCTTTTCCTATCGATGAGCACCGGCGATCAGCGACACAGCTTGCACGTGATGCGTACCCTCTTGGCCAGGGGCGAAACGAATCCCGATCTCCTGACCGCCGCCTTGCTGCATGACGTCGGCAAGTCGCGTTGCCGCCTGCGTCTGTGGGAGCGGCCGATCGTCGTCCTCATCCAGCTTTGCCGTCCGATCACGGCACACAGCTGGGGAGCAGCCTCCCCCGACGGATGGAAGCGGCCATTTGTCGTCTACGAACAGCACCCGGAATGGGGAGCGGAGATGGCTGCAGCAGCCAGTTGCACTCCGCTCACGACCTGGCTCATCCGCCAACATCAGAACCGGCCGGAGATACTGAGCACGGGCCAGGGACCGGAGGTGAGATTACTGCAAGCCCTGCAAGGGGCAGACAACGCAAACTGAAAGGGAGCAGGCACACAAATGGCAGAAGCGGCTATCACCATCATCGGACTGGGGAAACTGGGTAGTTCCATCGGGCTGGCGCTCAAGACACCGGAACTCGATTTTGAGGTGATTGGCCATGACAAGGATGGAGAGGTATCAAAGCGTGCACGCACGATGGGTGCGGTCGACCGGACATCCTGGAACTTGCTTGCCGCCTGCGAACAGGCGGACATAGTGGTGTTGGCCATTCCCTTTGATCAAGTTAGGGAGACGCTGAAGGCCATCGGCCCCGAACTCCGACCGGGTTGCGTTGTCCTTGACACTTCACCTCTCAAGCAGCCCGTGATGGCCTGGGCAGCAGAATACCTGGGAGAGGGGATTCACTTTGTGGGCATCTCCCTGGGAATCAACCCAGAAGCCGCCCTGGACATAGCGAGCGGGCCAGCGGGAGCGCGTGTCGACCTTTTCGCCGACAGCCCTTGCTGCCTGATGCCAGCCCCGAACTGCCTGCCGGAGGCGGTCAAGACTGCTCAGGATTTCGCCACGCTGCTGGGCGCGACCCCCCACTTTGTGGATCCGGTCGAGTACGATGGGCTTTCCACAGCAGTCAATTTGATGCCGGGGCTGCTGTCGGCCGCTCTGTTTGGACCCATCACGCGCTCTCCCGGTTGGCGTGAGATGCGACGACTATCATCCAACGATCTGGTTCGCTTTAGCGAGCCGCTGACAGCTGGTGGTGCGGCCATGGCAAGGGCGGCCATTCTCAGCAGGGGGAATGTCCTGCTCTGGCTGGACGCCGCCATTGCCGAACTGGAGACCATCCGCGAGCAGGTGAACCAGGAGCAGGAGGACGCTCTCTCAGACCAGATCGGCGAGAGCTTTGACGCGCGGGAAGAGTGGCTGGTTGACTGGGGACTCAATCGGTGGGAAAAGCGCTCGCGGCCCAAGATTCCCACTGGCGGGGGTCTGTTCGGCCAGATGTTTGGCTTTAGGTCACGGCGCAGGCCCAGCGACGAAAAGTGAAGCGGCGCTACGACATCTTGATGCTCGCCCCGACCTCGTTCTTTGCGGACTATGGCTGCCACGTTCGCATTCTGGAAGAGGCGTTGATTCTACGCCGCCTGGGTCACCAGGTAACCATTGTCACCTATCACAAGGGACGGCCGATTGCCGATCTGGACATCATCCGCACCTCTCCTTTGCCATGGAGGGCTGACTATGAGGTCGGCTCGTCCCGCCACAAGATCGCCTATGACATCTACCTGGCCTTCACAGCACTCCGCGCAGCACTCGACATCCGGCCGGACGTCATCCATGCGCACCTGCACGAAGGAGCGCTGATTGGCGCGCCGATTGCCCGCTTGCTGGGTATTCCTCTGGTCTTTGACTTTCAGGGCAGCCTCACCGGGGAGATGCTAGACCACCAATTCCTGAACCCGGACGGACCCTTTTTCAAGCCCGCCCGCATGCTGGAACGACTGATCAACAAGCTACCAGTGGCCATCCTGACCAGTTCACTGTACGCCCAGCGAGTGCTGGAAGAGCAGTTTCTCGTGCCATCGGAACGGATTCACCCAGTGCCCGACTGTGTCAATACGGAGACATTTCGCCCGGCAGCCCGCGGCGCGTCCGCTACCTTGACCTCCTTGAAAGGCCAGTTGGGCATCCCGGCGGGCCGGTCGGTGGTGATCTATCTGGGGCTACTGGCAACCTACCAGGGGACCCCTTGCCTAATACAGTCGGCTGCTCAACTCAAGGCGGCCGGGATCGACGCCCATTTTCTCATCATGGGCTACCCCGGCCACCAGGACTATGCCCAGATGGCCCACGGACTCGGAGTGGAGGACCGGGTGACGCTGACTGGAAAGATCCCTTACGAGCAGGCTGCGCACTATCTCTCGGTGGGCGACGTGGCCGTTGCCCCCAAGCTCTCGGCCACTGAGGGAAGCGGCAAAATACTCAACTACATGGCCATGGGGCTGCCCACAGTCGCCTTTGACACCCCGGTTCAACGCGAGTACCTGGGCGATCTGGGGGTTTATGCACCGCCGGGCGACCTGGACGCACTCACAGCCGGGATTCGCACCCTGCTCGACGACGTCGCTCGGCGGGTTGAGCTGGGAGCGGCGCTGCGCCGGCGAGCCAAAGACCAGTATTCGTGGGAACGCGCCGGACGGCGGATCATCTCCATCTATGACCAACTCGAGTCCAGAAGAGGAAAGCACTGATGGCAACGGGAAGCCAAGTCGGTCTCATCGGCCGGCTACGAGAACTGTTTGCCTACCGCTACCTGGTCAGCAACTTGGTCGTCCGCGACCTCAAAGTCCGTTACAAGAATTCGGTCCTGGGCATCGCATGGTCAATGCTCAACCCTCTGCTGATGATGCTCGTCTTTACGATGGTCTTTACCATCCTGGCTGGCGGAATGGAGGGCGTGGCGGTTCCCCCGGCCTTTATCCTCGCGGGACTGTTGCCGTGGAACTTTTTTTCCGGCACCCTGACAGTCGCCACCCACAGCATTGTGGGGAACGCGCATCTCATCAAAAAGGTCTATTTCCCGCGCGAAGTGTTGCCCCTTTCCGTCATGTTGAGCAATTTGGTCCATTTCCTCATTGCCCTGCCGATCTATTTCGGACTGGCGATTCTCATGGGCATTCCTAGTGCAGAAGGCGGCTCTTTTTTCCCCCACCTCTTCTGGCTGCCGGTCGTTATCCTGGTGGAGGCGGTCTTTGCCCTTGGGATCTCTATGATACTGGCCACGATCAACGTCTTTTATCGAGACATGGGAATCATCATGGAGACATTGATGCTGGCCTGGTTCTTTGTGACGCCGGTGTTTTGGAACTATGAACAGACGTTAGGGGCAACGCGCTCGATTCTGGGGATGAACGTACCCATCAGCCGGCTTGCGCGCATCCTCAACCCCATGGCATCCTTTACAGCGGCTTACCGCGATGCAATGTACTATGGCCGGCCGATGGCGCTGGACTTTTTCCTTCGCCTCGCCCTGACCGCCGCAGTGGTCCTCGCTGTTGGATATTGGTTCTTTCAACGGCAGAACTGGCGCTTTGGTGAAGAGCTGTAGAATGGGGTGACAGGAACGGTGGGCAACCGCCTGGCCTCGGCAGGATCCATAGCCTTCGCTCTCTTCCTGGGGCGTCTAGTCCCTGAACTCACTGGTCGCCCCTGGCCTTGGCCGCTCACGCTGGCTTTCAACGCTCTGCTCGTCGGCCTGGCATTGTGGCTCTCTGGTCACGCGGGCGGTCCGGTGCGACCGGACGGCGGCACACGCGTTGCCATCCCGATGCAGGCTGCCTTGCTGTTGCTCCTCTACCTTCCCTACCCATATGCCGACCCGCAGGTAGCGGCCGGAATTGCTGTATTGGCGGTTGCAGTAGGTTGCGCAATCCGATGGACGGACAAGGACCGAGCTTTCCCGTCGATCGCATCTCCCCTTGGCCGCCTCGCGAGATCGCCTATTGCCTACATTCTGTCGCCTGTCGCCCTGGACGCTCTTGTGTTCATGGCATCACTCTCCCTGTACATTCACACCCTCGCCCCGGACGTGCTCCCGGCCGATAGCGGCGAATTCCAACTGGTGGCGGCTGTTCTGGGAGTCGCGCACCCCCCCGGCTACCCACTGCACACCATTCTCGGGTGGCTGATGACGCAACTCCCCATCGGAACCCTCCCCTGGCGCGTGAACCTGCTTTCGGCTCTGATGGCGGCCGGCACGGTAGCACTGGTGAGCGCAACGGTACGCCATTTTACCGGCCGCAAGGCGGCCGGCGTCGCAGCCGCACTGGCATTGGCAACCAGCACCACCTTCTGGGCGCAGGCCACCATCTCCAATGTGCGCACCCCGGCCGCCTTTTTCACCGCCCTTTGCGCGTACGCGCTGGCTCGCCACGCCAGAACCAAGGCTTCAGCTACCCGCTACCTCATCCTCTTTGCTGCTTCCCTGACCCTGGGGCTCACCCACCATCTGTCGCTGGTATTCGTCGGTACCCTGTTCACCGTCTATCTGTTTCTGATTGACCCATCTCTCATCCGAGAGCCACGGCGCTGGCGGTGGCCGATACTTGTCGCGCTGCTCTGTCTGCTACCGCTGGCCTATCTCCCTCTACGCTCGGGGGCGCCGCTGGGCCCGGAGAACCTGGATACGGTGGAGGGTTTTCTCCACCACGCGCTGGCGCTCGGCTTTTCCAGTGACTTTTTCTACTTTGTCGCCCCGGCCGAGTTTTTGGCCCGGCTCCAGGTAATGGGAAACGTGCTGGCTTTCCAATTCCACCCACTGGTACTGGTCACCGCGGCGGGCGGGGCGATCCTGCTTCTATGGAAAGACCGCCGGTTGGCCTTGCTCCTTGTCGGCGGGTTCGCCTTGCACACATTTGTCACCGCCACCTACCGCGCTCCCCAAACCGTAGAATACATGCTCCCCGCGTATGTCTTCTTCGCCATCACCATCGGTTATGGCCTAGGCAACATCGCGCCCGAGGTGCACCTGCAGCACCAGACATTCCCGAAGACAGCCTTCTATCTCCTGACTGTCGCTCTGATCACGGGCATCGGCCTGCTCCAGGGCGGACACCACTATCCCAGCTACCGCGCGCTATCCATCCAACAAGACGCAAGGAGCTATGCAGCGCCTATCCTTGCAGAGGCCCCCGAGGGGGCTATTGTGCTGGCCGACCTTCACTGGGCAATGCCGCTGCAGTTCCTGCATCAGGTGGAACGAGCCCGGCCGGACCTGACTATCGAATACGTGTACCCCACCGCCGAACCTTATGAAGAGACGTGGGCGAGGCGGATTCGAGAGGAGATGGAGGAGCGGCCGGTGGTCGTCACGCACTATCACGAAATGGCTTACGCCGACATCCCGGCCGTGTTCGAACCGCTTGGCGAGGCTTTCTATGTGCGACCACAACCACGCCGTGCCCTTCCAGCTGGCTTTACGCCCTGCGCAGTCCAGGTAAGCCATGACGGCCATGAGACACCGCCCGCCAACATCATCCTGGGCGATGCCTTGGCCGTGCTTGGATATCAGCTCGCAACGAATAAAGATCAGTCGCCCACCATCCTCACCCTCGCCTGGTCCCCGAGATCCGGCGTCCCAATGTCCCTGTTCGCACACCTGGTAGGCCTCGATGGTGCAGTCTATGCCCAACAGGACCAAGTCCTTGACACACGCTTTCTGTCCCCGGGCGACGTAGCTCTGACCCAGTTCAGGCTGTATGCCCGACCCGGCACGCTACCCGGCCGCTACAGTCTGCAGATCGGCGCGTACACTCCGGACGGGCCGCTTCCCAACAGTTCCGGCGAGGACCGGACTGAACTGCTCAGCCTAGAGCTTGCCCAGAAGGAGGTAGTGCTCTTTACGCAGCGGCCACGCCGTCAAACGGTGGGAAATGGCCTCTCTCTGGTTGGCGTGGATTGGGATCTCACCCTGCTCGACCAACCGCGCCTCTACCTGCACTGGCAGGCGCAGCGGCATACGGCTCCGCTCACTTTTTCGGTATCGGAGAACAACGTCCCACTGGCACAGGGAACGATCCCGTCTCTGCCGGCCGGCAGCCGCCAAGTCACTGTGCACACCCTTTCCCACCTACCGAGCCGACCAACCATTAACTCTGAGTCGGGCACATTCATCGGCCCATGGGCACTCGAAAGGGATATTCGGCTTCCGCCTCCGCGCGCTTATGAGCAGTACGTGCCTTTTGGTGCTGGCATCATCTACCTGGGCTTCGCGCCCCGGTCTCTTAGCGTCCCGCCATCGAACCCCCATCTCCACTTTGCCGCCTCCTACCCAATCCAGCGCGATTATGCTGTCTCCACCTCACTCATTGTTCTCAACCCGGATGACTCCTGGGCATGGCTCGACCTGGACGACGGGATCCCGGCACTGGGAGCGATCCCCACTCTCAAATGGATCTCTGGTTCGCGGGTGACCGACCCACACACGCTGTCCATCCCCCCAGCTTCGGCCTCTGGTCGGGTCATAGGAACGCTCCGGATCTATGATGCCTTTACCGGCCGCACACTGCCCTTGTTGGATGAACGACTAGCAGGCGCGGCCCCCTGGGCGCCCATGGGGGAATGGATTCTACAGCCGTAGAAGGGTGTTGGACTAGGCGCTGTCACACCAAACTGAGCGCCGCCCGAGTGGCGATACCGGGGGGTGGTAGGGAGCAATACTCGCTACCACCCCCTTTACAATCCCCTTTGGCGCGCTAGTTCGGAGAGAGAGATTGGCCCTCGGGATGTTTTGCAGCGCTCTATCGTGGACTGCTTGACACCTGCTCCTCCCGCTGATAGCATAACCTACACCTTGGTGTTGGTTGTGATCGAAGGAGCAGCCCATGCGCCGCTTTCTGCTCGTTGCCCTGATCCTGACGCTGGTGATCGCTCTGGCCACGGTTCTGGCCGGCAGCGCCTTTCTCTACACTTACCAACAGCAAGAACAAGAGAGACCGCAAGACCAATTGGACGATTGCGCCACGCGGACTGCCGCCTTGCAGTACTCCCTGACCCGATTG
>WSZX01000250.1 GCA_013139935.1 Ardenticatenales bacterium | reverse complement strand
GCGCGAACACGCTGGTAGACATTGACAACCTGAGCGTGCCGGCCGGCGAGATCGCCGCATTGGTCGGACCCGTTGGCAGCGGCCGGCGCACAGTAATGGAGCTGTGCACTGGTCAATCCCGGCCGACTATCGGTGACGTGCGCCTGGCCGCGATTGATCCCTATGCGAATAGAGATCAGTTCAGCCGCCAGGTTGGGGTTCTGTTTTCCGAGGATGGTCTCTACCCGCACCAGTCGTCAAGCGCCAATCTGCTCTTCCATTGCCGGCTGCACGGCCTGCCCAAATCGCGGGCGAGGGAGGTCCTGGATCAGGTCGGGCTGGCAGATCATGCCGCCATCCGGGCGGAAAAGCTGCCCACGGGCCTGGCCCGGCGGCTGGCGTTCGGGCGTGCTATTCTCCATCGGCCTACAGTTCTCCTATTGGCGGACCCCTTTGCCAGGTGTGACAAGGCTTCGATCTCCTTGCTGAGCAACGTCATGCGCCATCTGGCGGCCGAGGGAGCCGCCTTGCTGCTCCTCACCAATAACGCAGCGAACCTCGCCGCGCTCTGCGATACGATTCACGTCTTGGATCAAGGCGCCATTGTCGAGTCGAACAAACCGCAGGGTGAGCGGCGGGCGGAACTACCGTTCAAGATCCCCGTGCGGCTAGAGGGCGTGGTGGCGCCGGTGAACCCGGCCGATATCCTCTATGCGGATGCGGAAGGCGGCCGCGCCTTTCTGAGGACGGCCGAGGACCGCCTGCCGACACAGTTTACGTTGTCTGAGCTGGAGGAGCGACTGGGGCGCAGCGGCTTTTTTCGTGCCCACCGAGGATACCTGGTGAATTTGCAGCATGTCAAGGCAGTGATCCCCTACACCCGCAACAGCTTTAGCCTAAAGCTGGACGATCCCGCCGGCACCAAGATCCCGTTGAGCAAATCGGCCGCGGCTGAACTGCGGGAGCTCTTGGGCTATTGAGCCATTCAACGCCCGCATCACTCCATTCAACCCCCCAGAGCGCCGTTCGGCGCTTTTTTGTTGCGGTGCGGTCTCCCATTTCATATACTGTGGATACTGATTCGAACAGAGTATCTTGGCCGATGGATCAACAGACCGCCAAGCCTGCTAGGAGAGCAGAATCATGTTTCGAAAAGACCGCGACCAGTGTCAGCGGCAGAGTGAACCGGCGGAAGAAAGAATGGCCATTGGTTCAAGCAGACGTGAGGGATGACAGCGATGATAGCAATCAAGGCTCGGGATTTGACCCGCGACTATGACGGCCTGCGTGCAGTGGATGGCATCAGCTTCGCCGTAGAACCAGGAGAGATCTTTGGCTTCCTGGGTCCGAACGGCGCCGGCAAGACCACCACCATCAGGATGCTTACCGGCCAGTTGCGGCCCACCTTCGGAAAGGCCTGGGTGGCGGGTTGTGATGTCGTGGACGAGCGTCAGCAGCTCAAGCCCCAGATTGGGGTCGTGTTCGACTGCCAGAACATCTATGAGCGGTTGTCGGGGCGCGACAATCTGCTATTCACCGCCCGGCTGTATGGCGTCAAGAGGTCACGCGTCCAGAAAGTGCTGGAGCAGGTCGGTCTGGTGGAACGCGCCCGGGACAAGACCCAGAAATACTCCAATGGCATGAAGCAGCGTCTGCTGATCGCGCGAGCCCTGCTGCACGAGCCCAGGGTGCTCTTTCTGGACGAGCCCACCCGCGGCCTGGACCCGGGGGTCGCTCGCGACATCCGTGCCATAGTTGCCGGCCTGGCCAAACAGGGCGTCACCGTCTTTCTAACCACCCACTATATGGAAGAAGCCGACAATCTCAGCGATCGGGTAGCGATCATTGACCGGGGACGAATTGTGGCGATCGACACGCCTGAACAACTCAAGGCGGATTCCGATCAGCCAGACGCCAGTCTGGAAGATGCCTTTATCAATCTGACGGGAAGGAGTTTGTAGCAGTGAACGCACGCGGAAACTTGCGCATCGTTTGGGCGATTGCCTCCAAGGATATCGTCGATGCGATCAGGAACAAGACCACCCTGTCGACGATTCTCTCGGTGCTCTTTTTGGTGGTGTTCTATCGCCTCATGCCCGCTTGGGAAAGCGGGGACACGCTCCCCAGACTGGCCATCTACGATGCCGGTGGTTCGAGCCTGGCTGCGCAGTTGAAGGACAGCACCGAGTTTGACCTGATCGAGACCTCTTCACAGGAAAACATGATAGCCTACGTGGGCAACAAAGACATCGTCGTGATGGGCTTGACGCTCCCGGTCGATTTCGATCAGCTTCTGGCGTCCGGGGAGGAACTTGAGCTCCAGGGTTACGCTGTCCACTGGGCCACCGACGCGGCCACGGCCGAGGTGCGGGCGTTTTTCGAACAACACCTCAGCGAGTTGACCGGAAAACCGGTTGCCATCGATATCGATGGCAACATCGTTCACACCCAAAAGGACTCGCGCGGTTTCGCTTTTTTGGCTTCGGTTAGCTTTATCCTTGTGCTGGCGATCATCGGCCTCTCCATGGTGCCGAATCTAATGATCGAGGAAAAGCGAGCCAGAACCATGGACGCTCTGCTGATCTCGCCGGCACGCGCCGGTCACATAGCGGTCGGCAAGGCGATTGCCGGCTTGTTCTACTGCCTGACGGCCGCGGCCCTGGTGGCGGGCACGTATACGGCGCTGATCACCCATTGGTGGCTGGCGGCCCTGGCGGTCGTGTGCGGTTCACTGTTCACTGTCAGCCTGGGCCTATTGCTCGGGAGCACGCTCCGTGTCAAGCAGCAGGTGATGCTCTGGGCGTGGTTGCTCCTTATCCCTCTGCTAATGCCGGTGTTCTTGGTTATCGCCACCGATCTTTTTCCAGCTGGCTTGATCGCGGCCCTCCGGTGGGTGCCAACAGTAGCACTGTCGAGCGTGTTTCGAGTATCCTTTGCAGAAACCGCGCCATTGGCCCATTTCGGACCAGAACTCGCCCTGGTGGTTAGCTCTGCGGCGCTCGCGCTCGCGGCCGTTGCGTGGGTGGTTCGCCGCTCAGATCGATGATGGGTGGGAATAGCGAGTATGGAGCGGGCGCGGCAGCTTTCCGCAACCCCTACTCCTTACTCCCTTCTCCCTTCTCCTAGCCTCTCCCGGGAGCTATCGGAAATGAACCTGACCAATGAGAAACAGCGCAAGACCCTGCGCATCATATGGGCGATCGCAGCCAAAGACATAGTTGACGGGATCAAGAACAAGACCACGATCACCCTGATCCTGGGAATGGCGATGTTGATGTTATCTGCCCAGGTGCTTCCTCTTGTCATAAGATTGAGAGACCTCCCCAGTGTCGTCGTCTATGATGCGGGAGAGTCCCACCTGATAGAAGAGCTGGGCGCCTCAAGTGATTTGGAACTCCACCAAGTGACCTCCCAACGGGCGCTAGAGGAAATGATCGGTGAGGCAACCTTCTCCCTATTGGGGCTGGTGATTCCAGCCGGGGATGATCAGATGACCAGGACTGACGGGCATTTGGAACTCGAGGGCTATGTTGCCCATTCGGCCGATCCGGCCGAGGTGGCCGAACAGGTCGATTTCCTTGAAGCACGACTCACCGAACTCGCCGGACAGACGGTGCGCATCGACATTGAGGGCAATACCGTCTTTCCCCGACCGGACTCAGATGGGCAGCCATTCATGGTTTCCGTGGCCCTGGTACTCGCCACCATTATCGTCGGCGCGTTCCTCGTTCCCTTTCTCATGATCGAGGAAAAGGAAACGCACACCATGGAGGCTCTGCTAGTCTCACCGGCAAGTTACAGCGAAATAGTGGTCGGAAAGGCGTTGGCCGGTATCGTCTACTGTCTGTCGGCCGCTGCCATAGTCTTTGCCTTTAGCCAATCCATGGTCAACCACTGGGGGCTCGCCATCCTGGGGGCTGTTTGCGGATCGCTGTTCGCGGTGGCCGTGGGATTGCTGATGGGGGTCCTATTCGACAACCCGGCGACCATGAGCCTGTGGATGGGGCTGGTGGTGATAGTCCTTACGGTTCCCGTGCTCCTGGTCAACACGATGGCGTCGAGTTGGCCCGAAATCCTCAAGACCGTCCTGCCCTGGATACCCTCGGTTGCCCTGGGAAGGCTGTTTCGCATTTCCTTCTCGGCCGGCGTTCCGTTGGCTCAGGTCTTGCCCCAACTGGCTGTTGTGTTGGGCAGCGCCGGGCTGATCCTCACTCTGGTCGTCTTGCGGGTGCGCCGGATGGACCTGTAAGGAAGGATGCCTACGGCCTCCCGGCCCTGGCCGCCTGACAGTCGCTGTATCCCCCTGATACTCAGTCAGCGCGCCCTCGACCATCTCCACCTCTCGATCCACCTCCCGCCCGAGCGGCGCGTCGCGGCCTCGCGGCCGCCATCATCGTCCAGGCCTTCAATACCGCCGAGAAGAGGCGCTCGAATGGTTGCGCAGCGATACCGCCGCCCTCTGGCTCAGCGTCCTCAAGCTCCCGCCGGAAAACCTTGATCGCGCTCTCAAGAGCTTTCCCGAGCACAGGTACCGCTCCAACGCTCAGTGCAACCCAGCCGCCGCCCGCAAGGCCTGCCAGATGCGCCTCAACGGCGGCAATTGGATGAAACCCAGAATAAGTAGCGGCCGAACCGGGTACCACCGGCCGGGGCTCTTGGGGGCCAACGAGGGCAACATCAACCGGCAACACGGAGATCGCTGGACCCCTGCCAGGATACCAGCGGTGGCGGCCTAACCAGTCATTGCAGGCGACGGCTACGGCGGATATAATCATTCAAGATCGTATCGCATTACAGGGTTCTGCTTGGCGAACGTTGTGCGGCCGCGCCTGAACTCAACCATTAGCCCCCGGTATCTTTAACAAAGCCGGCACAGGAAGAGGGTGTTGAAGAAGAGGCTGCGGGGACGGGAGAGGGGACGGCACCTCGCTTGTTTTTCTACACTCTCTAGGAATTGTCGTACATGAAAGGGAGGTTGCATGGATGATTTGATGGAAAAAACTGTTCTTTCAGAGAACATTAAAGGGCTGGCAGATTCCCTGGGGATTGATGTCCTGGGGTTTGCCGAGGCATCTGAATTTGAAGGTTATCTACTAGACCACTCCCAACGACGAGACCCAAGCCTCTCATTATCGGGCGCAAAGACCATTATTGTGGCGGGCATCTACATTGGTGGTCTCGTCCTTCCATCTTGGGATGAATCCTACATGGCGAGAGCAAGCAGGTTGTTCCTTTCAGGGTTTTTCAATGATATAGTCAAGCCGCTTGAACCCATCGCCGCTTTGTTGCGAAAAGAGGGATACACTGCCCTTATCTGTGATGATTCCAAGAATAAAGGATCCATCCTCCCATTGAAACTGGCCGCAATAAGAGCTGGATTGGGATGGCAGGGGAAAAACACTCTACTTGTCACCAAAAAGTATGGCACGTTCCTTGCTCTTGGGGGGATCGTGACAAATGCCAATCTTGAGCATAACACCGAAGAAGAAACAAATCGATGCAAGAGCTGCGAGAAATGTCAACAGGCTTGCCCATTGAGTGCGCTTGAGCAGGCCCATGTATTGAATAGAGAAAAGTGTCTGTCATATCTTCTGCAGAATGACGACTTTCCTGAAAAAGCCAAACCCGTCATAGAAAATCGAGTGATGGACTGTGAGATATGTCAGCAAGTATGCCCATGGAATACCAAACATATCGAGCGCCCCTTGGCCACAGCGACGACCACGTCTTTTCAAGGGGACATACCGGCGTGGGAGGATATTTACGGGCTTCCTCAGCTCGTCAAGCTCACGGAACAAGAGTACGGAGAAGCACTTGGTCATCTTAACACGGGTATTCCCTATGCGATATTTCATCGGAATGTTTTGGTGGCAATGGAACGGTTGCAATAGCGTCAAGCCGGGGGGCACAGGCCAGGTGCGCAGATATCAGGAGGGGCTATCAAGTCGTTGCACCCGACGCAGGGGGCGCGGAGAGTTTTGAGGTGAATTCAACGCCCTACCTGCGCCCC
>WSZX01000486.1 GCA_013139935.1 Ardenticatenales bacterium | reverse complement strand
TCGCCGCTGGCGGTGGCACTGGCGGAAAGGTCGCCGATAAAGGCGCTCACGATCTCTCCTGTCCCATCTGTCTCGGCAAGGGCCGAAGAACCGTTCTGCAATTGGTTGAGTCCAAAGAACGTCGCCGCGACGACGAGCGCCAGAACCCCTACGATCCAAATCCGCTTTCTGCTTATCTTCTTCATGACGATTGTTCCTCATCCACCAGGTATCAAGGGTTGGTGCTAGTTGCCGCCAAACATGCCGCCACCGGGTCGCACACCATCAAAGGCGGTGGGGATGGCATTGTCAACGAGCAGTTCGTCTCCGGAGTTAAGCCCACTGATGATCTGACTGTGCCGGCCGTCGTGCAGGCCCACGGTCACCTCGACCTCTTGGACCGTGTCCCCCAACACCAGGCTGACACTGTAGGTCCCGGCCTGGCGATCCACATTGATCGCCTCGTTGGGGACCAGGAGCACCGCCTCTTTTTCCGCAGTGGTCAGGGCGGCATTGGCGGTCATGCCCACGCGGACGGGCAGATCTGTTGGGCCCATTGCCAGGTGTACCTGGTAGGTGACCAGTGCGCTGCCGAGGCTACTCTTGGCGCTGGGGGCTATTGCCACGACCTCGCTCTCTATCTCTACATTGGGCCAGGTCTCCAGGGTGATGGAGGCTGGCTGACCGATGGACAGAGCGCCAATATCGACCTCGTCCACTTTGAGCACCACCTGGAGGCTGTCCAGGTCGATCAGTTCGACGACAGGACCGCTGGCAAATTCACCTTCGCTGGTATGGACGGCCGTCACTACCCCGTCAAAGGGGGCGAGCAGCGTCGCTTTGCTCAGATCGTCCTCGGCGTCCTGTAATGAGAGGCGGGCCTGTTCGATTCGGGCTTTGGCCGCGCGGATCTGTTCCTGGGATGCGCCCTCGAAGAGATTCGCCAGGGTTGCCTGGGCCTGGGCGACCTGGGCTCCAGAGGCAGAGATCTGGGCTGGTGTGGCGCCGCTAGCCTGGATGGCCAGATTGGCCTGGCTGCCCTCCAGGCTTGCCTCTGCGGAGGCCACGCTCCCCTGGGCGGCGCCCAGTTGGCCCTGGTCCGGCCCGGCCAAGAGGGAATTGAGTTGTGCCTGGGCTTCCGCGACCGCCTGGTTGGCCTCCATCAAAGCGTCGTGGGTGGCCTGGTTGGGGTTCGCTTCGTTCGTTTCCTGAGCGTTGCGCAGACTGATCTGAGCGGCCAGCAGGGCGGCCTCGGAAGCTTGTATCTGGGCGGCGCCGATCGTGTCATTCACTGTCGCCAGCGACGCGGAGGCTGACCAGAGCGAAGCCTCGGCCACCCGCACGTTGGCCTCGGAGGCGGCCAACTCGGCAACTGATGGTCCGCCCAGAAGATCGTCCAGGCTGGCCTGGGCGCTGGCTACCGCCGCTTCGGCAGAGGAGATCTCGGCAGGCGATGGTTCTTCCAGAAGGTCTGCCAGGTTGGCCTGCTCCAGCAGCACCCTTTGTTCGGCCACGGCTACGTTGAGGGCCAGATCGGCCGTCTCTACTTGCAGCAGTGCATCACCGGCATGTACCGCGTCACCCACCCGTACGAATACCTGCTCCACCCGGCCGGGCGTCCCGACCGCCAGACCAGCTTCACGGCGGGGCAGCACCTGGCCACTGGCGGTTGCGCTGGCCGAGAGGTCTCCGATGAAGGCTATCACTGTGTCGCCGGGCTCCGGGGTGGCGGCTGCCTGGCTCTGGTTGCGTCGATTCAACCCAAAGAAGAGCGTGACGGCCGCCAGCAGGACGAGCCCGCCGATGATCCAGTAGCTGCGTTTCTTTGTTCTGCTTGTCTGCATACGCTTTCTCCTTGACCCATTCATCCATCGGCTCACCACTGGGGAGAGCCGCAAGTTTCCAGATTGAATTCTGCCGATCAAATGTGCAGAACCTGTGCAGAGTCGATGCAATTTGCGCGCAATTGCGCGGTGTCCGGCCGGACGCCGGCTGGGCTAGCTATCCCGGCCGTCGTCTCCGGCCGGTTCCCGCGGTTCATAGTCAGCCTTTTCCATCCGATCACGCCATTTCTCGACGGCCGTGAGCAAAAGCCACGGGATAAGGATCAAGACGGCCCCGCCCAGCAGGCAGGGCAATGAGGTGAGCAATGCGGTCGGCCCGAGGATCAGGGCGATCAGGGCGCCGCCCACGACTACCAGGGTGAGGAGCACCAGGATCAGGTACCGTTGGTCGCTTTCCCGACGGTACTTGCGCATGTTGATAGACGGCCGTTTCTCTCTCTGTGAACGCATGGTCACCTCTTGCCTGCAAAGGTTCACTGAGAATTCTACCGGAGGACTGTGCAGAACTTGTGCAGAAATTCAGCAATTGCTCAGCAAGCGGGCTCGAACCGCGGAGAAAGGAACACTGGCTGAGGC
This sequence comes from Ardenticatenales bacterium, assembly GCA_013139935.1. Classification (GTDB taxonomy): domain Bacteria; phylum Chloroflexota; class Anaerolineae; order Promineifilales; family UBA4811; genus GLR113. Next base: position 1,164 of record WSZX01000486.1, on the reverse strand, counting down.
CGGAGCGTTCATTCTGTGGCGGAACGGGAAGACCGCTCTAGCCCAGGTTGCGCCAATCAGGGGCGGGCTGTATTGCGCCGGCAAGACGAGACGTGACTATTCTCTGGACGGCTCTTTTTCTCGATCGTCCTTGATCAGTATGCTGACGATGCTGATGATGATGGCGCCCAGGAATGCGTGCCCAAAGCCGTGCACCGTGCTGCGCTGGGGGTTGCTCTTTATCAGCGGTGTCTTTGTTCCGCTGGTTGAAATATCCCCGGCCGCGCGCACATTGGCCTACCTCTCCCCACTGACGTATGCACAGGACTTGATGAACTATGCTGTGCCGAGCGCGAGGGGGGAACCCCCAGGGGTGCGGGCGCCAGTCATGGGTGAGATGCAGCAGCCTACCCGTACCCGTAGATTTGGCCGGTAGTCCCGACCACGTTGGAGTTTCCTATGGGTTGAACGACTTTGCGAGAGGGAATAAGGCCGAGAGAGGGGTTTCGAGCGCAATAAGGGGATGGTGGGAAGTGACAGAGGCGCAACAAGTCCCGTGAAGAAAGCGGCTGAACGGTTTACCCAAGCAATCACCGGGAAGTAATGACAGCCCCGAGCAGTTCGTAAAAAGACGCGCCGCTCACCGACGGGGCGAAAGCCCGGTCCGCTACAACTGGGGTTAGCTGGCAGTCAATTGACCAGAGTTGTCACTCTTTTCGAAATATCGTTTTGAATAGATGACCAATCCCAAAGTAATCAATAACGGAATGGCAACCAAGCCCACAAGATGATAATCATGGACAAATTCCAGCTTGTCCAATAACTCCATTTCATATGCTGGCAATTCCATCATGATGATAATATCGTAAAAACTATGTCTCGCAAAAGACATCACAGACGAAATGATCAGCAAAGAAATAAATACCAATGAACTCCACCAAGCCCATGTTTTCAACCGGACTGTTCCATAGATCAGAATACCCATAATAAGAATGCAAAGAGAAACAATGTACACTGACTGACGCCCTAGCATTATTCGCCCGAATATCGGAAACATGCTTTGAAAGAAAATCGCGATGTGCATCACCATTATGATGATCACAAACAGTAATAGCAAGGCTACTAGAGGGAGGGGAAATTTCTCCGTCCAGTACCTGTTTGAATCGTGTTCCTCGAACACCAACC
>WSZX01000533.1 GCA_013139935.1 Ardenticatenales bacterium | reverse complement strand
CGGGAAGGCCAGCACTTTGAAGGCGGCCGGAGATGATGTGAGCACGGGCTCGTCCCGCCACAACAGCCACCTGTACCCACTCGACAGGCTCATCGCCGCCGCAGGACGCCTCACCCGTCAGAAGCTCCTCGTCGCCGTCCGCCGAGCGCGACCAGTCAATCGGCAGGTCTGCTGTCACCGAGCACATATCTCTTACTCCTTCCCAACTTGAACTCACTCGCGTCCCCAAGTGGATTGGCAGAGAGCCTCGAAAAACATCCCGAGGGCCAATCGCTCTCACCGAACCTGCGCCGCGAGAGGCAGAACCGGGGATGCTGCGCCCCAACGTCTCAGCTCACGCGGCGTCAAGTCTGGGCCATGAGCGCGTTTCTCCACGCCCTCATGGTACCACCTTGCTGCTGAAAATCAACTCTGCTACAATGCGAGTGTTGAACGACATCCAGAGAGTCCGTCACATGCGTGCAACCTGTGATGCGAAAGTTGAAGACGGAGAGAGTCCGCTGCGCGCGAAGAGAGACGTGTTGTTTTTGGTCAAGCACCTGGAATAGACCTGAGGAGAGACAATGGAACTGGCCGACACCGATTGGAGCATTGTAGCCATACGAGGAGGCACGATCCTCGCTGTCTGGCTGGCCGCCTGGCTGCTGAATCGTTTTCTGGTCCGCTGGATCAAGACGGCCGACCGCCTTGTTGATACCCTTGAGTTCAGCGAGACCGACGTTCGGGTGCTGGGACGCCTCACAAGTATTGTGCTGCTGGTTGCAGGGCTGGGCATTACCGTGTCCGTCCTCGGGCTTGCCCCGCTTTTGTGGGCGAGCGCGATTGTGTGGCGGACCATTGCCCTGGTCTTGGTCTGGACCGCGGCCTGGGTCCTGGTGCGCTATTTCAGTCAGTGGATCAAAGCGGCAGACGAGCAAATCGAGGGGATCGACATCGGCTCACGAGACCTCAAGACACTCGATCGTTTACTGGACTATGTGTTCATCATTGTCGCCGCCATCATCAGCATGGCGATACTGGAAATCACGCCACTGCTGTACAGCGCTCTCACGGCGGCAGGGGTCATTGGCATTATCATAGGTTTTGCCGTCAAGGATGTGGCGTCCAATTTCATCTCTGGCATACTCATCATGATCGATCGTCCGTTTGTCGTTGGCGACACGATCATGATCAAAGATTACTCGGGGACCGTAAAGAGGATCTCGCTGCGCTCCACGGAGCTAGTGACGTTTGACGGCCCGATTGTGACCATTCCCAACAGCGCGGTGGCAACCGAGCCAACCACCAACTATACTCTCTCCCGTCATCGTCGGGTGCTGTTTACCGTGTCGGTACTCTGCACCACTGACTTGAACCTAGCCATCGAAACCATCCAGAGTGTCCTGGAGGCTGAGGAGCGGCTGCTGCCAGAAAAGCCACCCTCTATCCTGATAGGGGAGATACGTGACTCTGCGGTGGACATCCAGGTCATTGCTTACACCCGCAAAGAGGATGTCTTTGCCGCGCAGTCCGACTTGAAGAGGGAAATCGTGGCATCCTTTTCCCGCCATGGGGTCGATTTAGCGGTCCCGTTGCGCATGAACCTCAGCCCCGTAGTCCCGCCCCAGGTACCAGGTTGATACGGCCGGAGATCAGATCAGTGGAGGTAACACGATGACAGATTTGCCCAAATACGAACCGCGCGGACTCTATTTCGAAGAGTTTCAGCTCGGCGAGGTGGTGGTCAGCGCCGGTCGCACCATTACCGAGGCGGACATTGTCAATTTCGCGGCCCTGTCCGGCGACTATAACCCAATCCACACCAACGCAGAGTTCGCCAAGGGAACCCCCTTTGGCCGGCGGATAGCTCACGGGATGCTGGTCCTTTCCGTCGCCACCGGGCTCGTGGACCAGCTTGGTCTCATTGAAGGATCAGTCATCGCCTTTCGCGAACTGGCCTGGAAATTCAGCAAACCGGTCTTTATCGGGGATACGATCCACGTGATAGTAGAAACTGCCAAGCTGAAACCACTACCGCGGCTGGGGGGCGGGTCTGTGGTCCTCAAAGTAAAAGTCATCACCCAGAAAGAGGAGGTCGTGGCACGCGGCGAATGGAATGCGCTGATGGCCAGCAAGCCGGCCGCATGACGATCCCCAACCGCCCAAATCTGCACTGCCTTCCGCTGCCGACGCCGTTCTCGGTGGGGGACGTCAACGTCTATCTGCTGGAATCTGACGGGTGTGGTGGCGGGCCGACTCTGCTGGATACGGGTCCGCTATGGAAACCGGCAGAGACAGCGCTCCGGCAGGGCCTGGCGGCCCTGCGATATGCAGTGTCCGATCTGGAGCGGATCATCATCAGCCACCCCCACGCGGATCACTATGGGCTGGCGGGCAAACTGGCGGCCGAGTCCGGCGCACGTGTGCTGGCACACCCGAGCAGCCGCGCCACGCTGGAACAAGGCTCGGCCACTAACCGGCGGGCGACCCGCTTTTACCGGGAATGGTTCACACGCAGCGGCGTGCCGCCGCAGGTGCAGGAAGCGATCGCGAACGCCCAAGCCGCCACTCGCCAATATGCCCGACCCGTGCGGATGGATGGCGAAGTGAACGACGGAGATCGACTGCGGATGGGCGGGTATGATTGGGAGACCATGCTCGTGCCCGGCCATTCGGGCGGTCTGATTTGCTTCTACGAGCCAGAGACCGGTGTTCT
>WSZX01000308.1 GCA_013139935.1 Ardenticatenales bacterium | reverse complement strand
AAGGGCGGTGTCCTGATTCACCTCTCTTTTGCCATCCAGTGTCGTCATGGTCACCTCAGCCGGATTCCGGAGCCGCTCCGCCTCCAATGGGTCGCGACCGGCCAGCAGATTGGCACGGATAAAGCTCCGCAATTGCCCTTCAATGCCGCCGGGAATGGATTCAAGGGTGTAGGCATTTACCATCCCGGTGGAATAATAGTCGGCCGGTAGGCTAAAGTAAGCGCCAATCTCCTCGGCCGCTAATGCAGCTTTGGCAGCCGCCTCATCGGCGAAGGGCCGGAACTCATCCGGTTCTTCCAGCGCCGGTTCGAGCACACCTGACTGGTCCACGTAACCAATGATCCCCAGGGTGCCTGTCTCCTGCGCCTCGCTGGCAGTCATATAGCCGATGCCGATATTCGCCCCCACCATCAGCAAGGGGAAGACAAGAGCAAAGAAGAGGAATGTCTTGCGCCTGAGTTGAGTGATCAACTCGTGTTTGGCGACGACCCAGTACCGCTTCATGCCCCGTTCGCCTTGCGTCCCGTGCCAGCATCTGGTTGCGGGGCGCCAGCGACCTCAATAAAGATGTCCTCCAGCGACGGGAGCGCTACCTCAAAACGGGAGAGATGGATGTCCGGATGCATGGCGGCAGCCCGAAGGAAATCATCGGTGGAAATGCCCTCTGCCAGGCAGACCAGGTCCGCCTTCTCCTCCCTATCGTGCTCGACGCGCTCCACGCCAGGCAAACTAGCCCAATCCCCCTCACCGCTGACATAGACGGCGTGCGAGGCGTATTGCTGGCGGATGTCGTCCACCCGGCCGTAGAGCACCTTGCTTCCCTCACTCACCATCAGCATCCGGTCGGCCATCTCTTCCACCTGGTGCATCATATGGGTAGACATGATGACTGTCTGGCCCTTGTCCCGTATCTCATACATCATCTCTTTGATGAGCAGCGTGTTGACCGGATCGAGGCCCGAGAACGGCTCGTCAATGATGACCAGGTCGGGGTCGTGCAGGACGGTAGCGGCAAACTGAGCTTTCTGCTGCATTCCCCGACTCAGGGCGCTCACCTTCTTTTTCATCGCGTCGTCCAGCCCGACCCGGGCGAGCAGTTCGACTGCTCGTGCCTTGGCATCCCGGCTGGTCATCCCCTTGAGCGTTCCCAGATAGGCGAGACAATCCAGTACCGTGATGTTGCTGTAGAGGCCGCGCTCTTCTGGCAGGTAGCCAATTCGGTCCTTGGCCTGCTGATTGATCGGTCCGCCTAGAATCTCGATTCGGCCGCTGTCCGGACGGAGTATATCCAACGCCATCCGGATAGTTGTGGTCTTGCCGGCCCCGTTTGGACCCAGCATGGCGAATATCTCGCCAGTGCGCACCTCAAACGAGAGATCATCCACGGCGCGGGTAGCGCCAAAGCTCTTGGAAACACTAGATACTACGAGAGAGTTCATGCAAGGCCAACTCCATTATGCAGACAGGATCATCATCGGCGCAATCAAGCACAGTCCACCGAGGACCGAATCAGAGCACACTCCATACCACTCTGCCCGCAAGGCACGGTCTCCCAGGTTGAGCTGCGGCTCAAGGCGGGACGATTGACTTGTCGGCCAAGCACTCGCCGTGCTCGGCTCACTGACCTTGTGGACCTGTGCGTTTCGAGCACGATTGCGACAGATAGTGCACCGTCTCGAATTATACCCAAAGCCGGCGGTTTCTGAAAGACAGGTGGCTGACAGTTGACCGACTTGACGCGGACGAGGTTTCGACTCTCTCCTGGTCGCTCCCCGCCGAGCGCCTTGCGCTTGTGCTGTGTCGCAAGTTGTCTCCGCTCTGCCTCGCAGCCGGAGCCCCAGTGACGACCGATCGCCATGAGAACCAGAGCGATCATCAGAAAGACCGGCCGTGGTTCAATTCACCGTCGGACCCAGGAATCGCCCACGAGGCGCCGTGGCAGCGAGCGCTACGGTTGTGTGCATCGAACACCGGAAACGCTAATACCTGGACCGCCGACGGAAAATCGATCGAGAGCTACTGGTCCAGGTGAACGCTCCCGTGTTTGCCAGGAGGTACGACCAGCCAGCAGTACTGATAGGGAGCCAGCTCATGGCGCCGCAATTGATGGCTGGTCCCGCTCAACAGGTCAGTGGCGTTTCCCTCCCAGTCAATCACTCCAGCCTGCTCCTCGCCCGAAAGGTTGTGCAGCACCAGTACCGCCTCGTCCCGATATTCACGGATGTAGGCTAGGATAGCGATATTCCCAGCGTCGATCAACTTGAACGTACCGCGCCCAAAGCAGGGGTGCCGCTTGCGCAGATCGATGAGCCGCCGGGTAAAGTGAAACAGGGAGTCCGGGTTCGCCCTTTGGGCGGCGACGTTGACCCTGTGGTAGCCGTAGATCGGGTCGTTGATCACCGGCGCAAAGAGTTCAGCCTCCGGGGCGCTGGAAAAACCGGCGTTGGACTCGGCCGTCCACTGCATGGAAGTACGCACCCCATTCCGATCCTCCAACCAGATATTGTCCCCCATCCCGATCTCATCACCGTAGTAGATTATGGGAGAGCCCGGCAGCGTAAAGAGAATCGAGTTCATCAGTTCCAGTTTGCGCCGGTCGTTATCCAGCAACGGGGCCAGCCGGCGCCGGATGCCCAGGTTAAGCCGCATTCGCGGCTCGGGCGCGTACTGCTCCCACA
>WSZX01000471.1 GCA_013139935.1 Ardenticatenales bacterium | reverse complement strand
CGTTCTGGAGCGAACCGGGCTGGTGACCGATGCCTACTTTTCCGGAACCAAGGTCGCCTGGTTGCTGGACAACGTCCCCGGCGCACGGGCTCGGGCCGAGGCGGGCGAACTGGCGTTCGGCACCATTGATTCCTTTCTATTCTGGCGGCTCTCTGCCGGCCGCCTGCACATCACCGATGTCTCTAACGCCAGCCGGACCCTGCTGTTCAACATTCACACCCTTGATTGGGACGATGACATCCTGGAACGGCTCAAGATCCCACGCTCCCTGCTCCCGTCCGTCCGCCCTTCTAGCGCCGTCTATGGCGAGACCTCCCCCGACTTGTTTGGTGGGCCGATCCCGCTCGCCGGGAATGCCGGTGACCAGCAGGCGGCCACTTTCGGCCAGACCTGTTTTGCTGCTCGCACCGCCAAGAACACGTATGGCACTGGCTGTTTCCTGCTCCTCAATACCGGTCAGGCGCCGGTTCGGTCCCGGAACGGGCTGCTGACGACGATCGGCTGGCAAGTCGGTGACGGGCCTGTGATCTATGCGCTCGAAGGAAGTGTTTTTTCGGCCGGGGCCACGGTCCAATGGTTGCGGGATGGCCTGGGGATCATCCGGCGGAGCGGCGATGTGGAAGGGTTGGCAGCCAGCGTGGCTGATAATGGGGGCGTCTACCTGGTGCCCGCTTTTGTGGGATTGGGAGCGCCCCACTGGGATCCCTATGCCCGGGGCGCGATTGTTGGCCTCACCCGCGGCAGTACTGCGGGACACGTTGCCCGAGCCGCACTGGAGAGCATCGCCTATCAGACCCGCGATGTCGTGGACGCGATGACGGCCGATTGCGGGCAGTCCCTGACGGCGCTGCGGGCGGACGGGGGAGCCGCCCAGAACGGTCTCCTCATGCAGTTCCAGGCCGATATCCTGGGGGTACCGGTGCAAGTGCCGGCCGTCACCGAGACCACTGCTCTCGGGGCCGCCTATCTGGCGGGGCTTGCAGTAGGCTTTTGGAAGGGGACCGACGAACTAGAGTCCAAATGGTCAGTTGACCGGCAGTACGAACCGGCCATGCCGGCCGGCCGGCGCGCGACGCTCTACTCTGACTGGAAGCGGGCCCTGGCCCGGGCCAGGGAATGGGCTGTCTGAGGAGGAGGATGCTTGATGACGATGAAATGTGCGAGAGCAAATTGCCCGCTGCGCCAGTTGCCCGAATCTGCCCGCGGTCCCATCACCTACGTCAGCCTTCTTTGCGCTCCGGGTGCGGGGCGCCACCAGGCCGATTCCAGCTGGGCCCACCCCGATTGCGCCGAGCAGGTCGACCTGTCGTTGCTCGGGACGGCCGGCCACGTCCCGAGCAGCCGTGAGGTAATGGTTGCCTATGACCCCTCCGAAAGAGAGGTTTCCGATGCTCAGACTGCCGCACATTACTACTGCGGTCACCCGGGCTGCCTCCTGGTCGTGCTGGAGCGATATGGGAGTCCTATGGTCAAGCACCTCCTGCATCAGGCAGCTTCCCATCCGGACCGGACGTTGGGCGCGATTCCTCCCCTGGGCGCAGAGGCCAGGAGCCAAATGGAGGCTGCCATTCGCGAAAAGGGAAAGCGCGCGTCTGCGCCGGCTGCCCGCCCGGCGCGTCTGCGCCGGCCGCCCGAGGAGCGCATCGAGGATGCCCCGGCCGAGCGTGGCCTGTCCCTTTCGGCCGTCACTGATTCCCACCGCGCCGGTTCGATGAACATCCTCGTCGTCGGTGCTGGCGCCGTGGGAACCCTGGTGGCATCCAAGCTGTTGCTGGCTGGAAATGAGGTGGTGGTCATGGAGCAGGCAGCGCGCGCCGGTGTCATCCGGTCCTCTGGATTTCATCTGTGGGAGAGGGGCCAGACACACGCTGTCCGGCCGGCTGCAGTCGTCTCCTCGTGGTCCGAGGCGTTCCCGTCGGGAGTAGAGTATGATCTCTTTGTCCTGGCTACCAAGGCGTACGATGCGCAGGCGGTCCTTGAGCAGATTCCCTCCGCTGGATTCACCTTGCCGCGCAAAGTGATGACGCTGCAGAACGGTGTGGGAGTCGAGGAGATGGCCGCCAAGCTGCTGGGTGAGCGGCGCGTTCTCGCTGCGTCCCTCACCATCCCCGTCTCGTCCTCCACCGTCGGAAATGCCCGGGTCGAGCACCGCGGCCGGGGGCTGGGACTGGCTCCTCTCATTGGCGACGAGTCGATAGATGAATGGGTTGCTGTGTTCAAGACCGCCGGCATCAATGCGCGAGCCTTCAAGGATTACCGCGCGATCAAGTGGTCCAAGCTCTTCCTCAACATTGTTGCCAATGCAACCTGTGCCATCCTGAATCGCAAACCGGCCGTCATCTACGGCCACCGGCGCACCTTCATGCTTGAGCGCGCCATGTTGAAAGAGACGCTCGCGGTCATGAAAGCGATGGGGGTGCCGGTAGTGAACCTGCCGGGCAGCCCCGCGCGATTGCTTGCCCGGGGGATCGGCCTCCTGCCCGCCTCCCTGGCTCGGCCGCTCCTGACGCCGCGGATCAATCGCGGCCGCGGCGAAAAGATGCCCTCCCTGTACCTGGACCTGGCGGCCGGGAGAAAACAGAGCGAAGTCGTTTTCCTCAACGGCGCCGTTGTGCGGCACGGCCGCGAACTGGGAGTACCCACTCCGGTCAACTTTGCGCTCACCGACACCCTGCACCAACTCTTCAATGGGCTGCTGCCGTGGAACGACTTTCACGGCAAACCGTCCGCCTTGTGGGCGCGGGTCCCCTCCGAGTAGACCCCGCGGGGCGCCGCACGCCGCACAATCGTCGATTGCCAATCTCGCCATTTGTGCTATAATGCCGCCAGTTCGGGGCGTGGCCCAGTCCGGCTAGGGCGCTACAATGGGGTTGTAGAGGTCCCCGGTTCGAATCCGGGCGCCCCGACTGACCTGCTTGTTCCTGCTCATTCACGCAGAAATGAGCAACCGAGGGGTTCCCGGATAGCTAAAACGGTTATCCCGGAACCCGTCGGTTCGGTAGACATAAAATGTGGTCTACCCAGGGGGTCCCGGTTAGCTTCCTTCAGTTCCAAAAGAACTCCTTCGCCCATTATCACTACCCATCATTGAGTAGGACTGGCGCGCCAGCAGGTCGGCGATGACGGCCGATGACACAAGCGGCGCCCCTCCCCAAAGGTGACTTGCATCTAATTGACCCGTACGCCGGCCGCCCGCGCCACTCCGGGGCGGGTATGCGGCCGCCGGTGTCTTCAAGGATGGCGGCGCCTCTGTGTCAGTTCGCCGGT
>WSZX01000181.1 GCA_013139935.1 Ardenticatenales bacterium | reverse complement strand
GATTGGTGCTGCGGTTCGGCCGGCACGCAAATCATCACTCACTATGAAACGTCGATGGGGGTGCTGGACAAAAAGATGGCCAACGTGGCTGCCACCGAACCGGACTATGTCGCCAGTGGCTGCCCCGGTTGCCAGATGCAGCTCACCCTCGGCTGCAAGCGGTCCGGCCTCCACGCAGAAATCGTCCACCCGGTGCAGCTGCTGGATCGCGCATATCGGGACGAGCAGAATTAGGGGAGCCTCTATGGCTATTTGCACTGCCGTTGTCAAGCAACTGCGAGCTATCGTCGGCCGAAAGTATGTCCTCGACTCACAGGAGGATCTGCTGTGCTACTCTTTTGATGGCACCTTTGCCGAGTTCATGCCTGATCTGGTGGTAGAGCCCGGCTCTACCGAGGAGGTCAGCGCCATCCTAAAGCTGGCCAATGAACACGAAATCCCCATCATTGCCCGTGGGATGGGTTCCGGGCTGGCGGCCGGCACGGTCCCCTTTGGCGGTGGTATCGTGCTCCCTCTCAACCGGATGGATGCGATCCTGGAGATCGATCTGCTGAACATGACCGCCACTGTGGAGGCCGGGGTCATCACTTTCGATCTGCAGACCGCTGTAGAGTGTCACGATCTCTTTTACCCGCCTGACCCGTCCAGTATCAAGCACTCTACCATTGGCGGCAACATTGCATGCAACGCGGGCGGTCCGCGCTGCCTCAAGTATGGCGTCACCGGCAATTATGTCATGGGGGTCACGGCCGTGTTGGCCGACGGCCGGATCATCAAGAGCGGCGGAAAGACCATCAAGAACGTCACCGGCTATAACTTTGTGCAGCTCTTTACCGGGTCTGAGGGAACCCTGGGCATTATCACCGAGGCTATCCTCAAGCTCGTCTCCAAACCTCACTATGTGCGCACGGCCGTCGTTGCCTATGACAGGCTCGATGACGCAAGCCGGACCGTCAACGCTGTTCTGAGCGCTGGTATCGTACCCGCCACAATGGAACTCATGGACGAGACTGCAATTGTCTGCATCGAGGAAGCGATGCACCTGGGATTACCGGTGGACAAGGAGGCGATTCTCATCATTGAGGCTGATGGATTTGACCAAGATGGCGTCCAGCACGAGATCGAAGCGATTGCCCGCATCTGCCAGGAAACCGGTGCCTCGAGCGTCGAGGTGGCGAAGAACGAAGCAGAAAGGGCCGAGCTGTGGCGGGCCCGCCGCAGTGTCGGCCCCTCCCTGGCCCGCCGCGCTCCCAACAAGCTGGGCGAGGATATCTCGGTTCCACGCAGCCAGATCCCTGAAGCGGTTCGGCGCATCAAAGAGATCTCCAGGAAGCTTGAACTGCCCATTGTGATTTTCGGGCACGCTGGTGATGGCAATCTCCACCCGAACATCCTGTTTGACCGGCGTGATCCGGAGCAGTGGGAACGTGTCCAGGACGCTGTGGCTGCGATCTTTGCCACTGCGGTAGACCTCGGCGGTACCCTCTCGGGCGAGCATGGTGTCGGCACCCTCAAGCTTCCGTATCTGGAGAGCGATGTTGGACGGATATCGATAGAAGTCCAGCAATTGATCAAGCAGGCGCTCGATCCCAAGGGTATCCTCAATCCGGGCAAGGCGTTGCCCCTCATGGAGCCTTCCTCGCACTATTAGGCGCCTCGCAGGTTTGGGCGCCTGCTCCGATTCCAGCGGCCGGGAGGGTTGTCGGCCGGCTCGGAGTTCCACTGCCGCGGCAACTGGCGGACTCAAAACTCATTGTGTTTCACCGGCCCCGATGCCAGAGGAGATCCGCGTGTAAGAGTGCAGCCAGGTAGAGAACCCCTGGAATTCTCGGCACCTCCGGGGAACCGCTTTCGACGGCCTGACTCGGGAATGCTTGACGTCGGGAGCCATCGCCAGTATCATGTAATAGACTGACCGGTCAGTTTGGTCTGAGCGCAAGGTGTGTCTGGGAGGGTGCCATGTTCGTCGTAGTGTTGCTGACTACCATTGTCGGAAGTATTCTGATCACCTGGCTGCTGCCGCTGGCCATCAAGAGTGAACCACCCTATGGCTTGGCGGTTGATGTGATTGTTGGCACGCTGGCTGCAATTGCCTGGGCCTGGCTGGCCTATGAGGTCCTGTCACCGCTCATTGGCCTCACGGGATGGCTGAGACTGGCGGGTTCAGCGGGCGATGCAATCGGGTTGGCGGCCGCCATGCTATGGGTGCTTCGACGGATCAAGAGATAGCCAGAGGGCCGGATGACCCCCAAGGCGGACGTTTCGGCCCAGCGGAAACAGCAGATATTCCAGGCAGCGTTGGTGTGCTTTGCCCGCAAGGGGTATCACCTGACAACGATGGATGATATCGTCCAGGAGAGCGGCCTAAGCAAGGGCGCGCTCTACTGGTACTTTGAGGGCAAAAAGGAGTTGTTCCTGTCGCTGTTTCAAGAGGTCATCGGGCAGCTTGGACAGACATGGGAGTCGATCACAGTCAACCAAGATGTGAGCGCGACGGACAAGCTGCTGGCGAGCATAGCGCTGTTTCGCAATGAGCTCAAGGAGATGGTGCCTCTGTTCGGCGTGATGATGGAAGCCTGGGCATTGACCCGCCACGATGAAGACGTGGAGAGTCTGTTCCGCGGGTTCTACAAGCCTTATCTTGAGATCATGACCCAGATCATCAGCGAGGGGGTCGCCAGCGGCGAATTCCACACAGGATCAGCCACTGCGATGGCGATGGTCGTGATGACGCTATATGATGGAATCGCTCTGGCGATAGGAACCGGGCTGTGGCAGAGTGATTGGAATGAGATCATGGACGCGGCTGAGGAACTGGTGCTCAGAGGCCTGGGTGTGACTCGTGACTAGCAGTCCGATCATCGAAACCGACCATCTCACGCGGACGTTCGGAGATATTGTTGCCGTGGACGAGTTATGCTTGCAGGTGCGGCCGGGTGAGATCTTTGGCCTGGTCGGGCCGGATGGAGCCGGTAAAACCACGACCATCCGCCTGTTGGCGGCCATCATGGACCCTACCGGTGGCAGCGCCAGGGTAGCCGGTTTTGATACTGTGACAGAGCCGGAACCGATCAAGCAGCGCATTGGCTATATGGCCCAGCTATTCAACCTGTACGGCGATCTTTCCGTGTGGGAGAACCTCAACTTTTTTGCCGATGTGTTTGAGGTGGCTGGGTCGGAACGGCGAAAGCGGATTGAGCGGCTGCTGAGTTTCGCCCGCCTGACCGAGTTTCGCGATCGGCGCGCGGCGCATCTGTCCGGCGGGATGCAAAAGAAGCTGGCGCTGGCCTGCACGCTCATTCATACGCCGGAGATCATCTTCTTAGATGAACCGACCACCGGGGTGGATCCGGTCTCCCGCCGTGAATTCTGGGGGATCCTCACCGAGCTGCATCTGGAGGGTATCACCCTGGTGATCAGCACCCCGTACATGGACGAAGCTGAACGCTGTTCGCGGGTGGGCTTGATGTATCAGGGGCGCCTGGTGGTTTGCGACACCCCCGAGC
>WSZX01000172.1 GCA_013139935.1 Ardenticatenales bacterium | reverse complement strand
TCCCCGGCCAGATAGTGGCCGTATTCCTTGAGCGAGGAGCCACAGGTGGCACAGTCGGTGACAATGACGTCCACATCCAGTTTCTCAAACAGCTCGATGTTGTGCCTGGCAAAGGCTCGCAGCGCGTCCCAATCGCCATAGCCTATCGCCGGCATGCCGCAGCATTGAGCCGATCTGGGGGTGATGACCTGGTTGCCGTTGCGCGCCAACACCCTGACAGTCGCCTTGCTCCCCTCGGTAAAGAGCAGGTTCTGGGCACAGCCGAGAAACAAACCGACCCGAGCGCGCTGCTCCCCCATTGCGGCCGTCACCTCTGCTATCTGGCTTCTGGCGGTTCTGGCCGGTATCCCGGGCAATTGTCGCTCCATGTCCCGCAGTTGACGAGGAAGCAGACTGGTGACCCGCAGAGCGTTGGCAACGGTTCGAAAGCCCAGCAGTTGATAGAGGCGCAGTGGGACAGTGCCGGCCTCCATCAAGCCCGGTCTCGTCAGCGTTTTGTGAAAAACCACCTCTTTCCACCCGGCCGGCTCTACCTGCTGCGCCAACCAGCGAAGCTGCAGGGCGATATCGGCCGGTTTATTGCCTACGGCACAGGCGACGTTGCAGGCGCCGCAGGCCAGGCACCGATACATCTGCTCAATCAGGTTGGGCGTGAGCTCCACGGCACCTTCCAGCAACTTGCGGGCCAGGAAGATTCGACCGCGGGGACTGTCGGTCTCGCGCACGGTTTCCCGGTAGGTTGGACAGGTGTACAGGCAGGTCCCACAACGGATGCAGTAGAGATACTCGTCTTCTGTGGGGATTTCCATATTGGGGAATGGGTTGGGAGATTCCACGACCATGGGGTTTCCTTGATGGGGTCGGCGGGGTACGAGACGGTGAATGGCGGCCTATCGGCCGCGACCCAGAATGGGCAATGTGAGCAGCGCGTGAGGCACTATCAACACGTCCAGGTCGTTCCGCCCGACCTTTGCAGCAGCGATGCGGAAGGCCTCATCCATGTCCGCCGCCGGGATCATGTGCAACTGGCTCACAATATCAGGAGTTGCTGACCCGACAATGATAACGTGCGCCTTTTCCATCACCTTGGCCATCACAAAAGCGCGCTGAGCCCCCGGCGGGTAGCCAGTGCGACGTAGCTCGGCCAACACGGATGGCATATCGGCCGCCCCTCTCATCTTTTCCAGGAAGCGCTGCTCGCCCACGCCATCGCCGACCCCTTCCGCGGTGGGAGCGGGGATGATAAAGACCCCCCCCTCCCTCACCACACTGGTGGGGGCGAAGAACAGATAGCTGGCAGCCCGGCTGGCCTGGTAGAGATTCTCATCCTTGGGGTAGCCGACTCCGGTCACGGCCACATCGTACCGGCCATGTCTTGCATCCCGCGTCGCCGGAGGGACAGGAACCTCGAACAATGCTTTGGCCGCGCTCACCAACTCGACAAAGGTAGCCTCCGGCTCACCCGCCAAGATAGCAACCGGCCGCTTGTGGTCGTCCTGCACCACGTTGAGGATGAATCGCAGATTGGCGCGGCGGGCAGCCTCGGTAATCGCCTCGTGGAAGGGATTGCCCTCGATCTTGCCCAGCCTGGTGCCAGGATGGTCAACCATCTCTGGGCCGTGAGTGTAGGCAATCATCGCCTCGCCAGCCGCACCAACCGCCAGTGTCTTGCGCGCCCCCGAATAACCGGCGTACTGGTGCGGCTCGACTATGCCGGTGGCAATCAGTAGGTCCGCCTGGTGGGCAACCTTGTTGACCGAGAGGGGGATGCCGCTCTCGGTGGTACCCAGGTCTACCAGCGCGGCCGGGTTTTGCGGCTCGTTGTCGACCACCCGGTACCGATCCACTACCACCTGTCCCAGCTTGATCACCTTCTCTTCCGCCGTGCTCGGCCGGTGCATTCCAATCCCGCAGAGCAGGACAATGTCCTCGTCACGCACGCCGGCCATTACCAACTCGGCCAAGATCGCCGGCACCAGTAAATGGTCTGGACTGGAGCGGGTGATGTCGGTAAAAACAATGCACACGGTACCGCCCGGCCTGGCCAGTTCTCGCAGCCGGGGAGAGTTGATGGGACTGGCAAGCGCCCGTGCGATAGCGGCCGGCAGATCCTCAATGGGCGGGACCGGCTTGGAGACGGCCACCGTTCCGGTCATGCCGGGCGGCAGCTCGAACTCTAGTTCACTCTTGCCAAATGGAACAGCATACATACGGTGTCTCCCATTGTCCGCCAGCACCACAGCGTGACATGCTTGATTTCACACGTGACCCAGCGGCGGCGCTCTTCAAGGTATATGTTCGACAAACAGGACAGGATGAGATGCTGCGATGTGGCAGCTTGCGCCGGTCGCGGCGAACCGGCGCCCAGGCAGGTCACAAATCGAACCCGACGCCGAATTCCTCTGCCATGGCTTTCAGGTCAGCCACCACTTTGTGGTGCAAGATAACACCGTTCCTACGCCGGTCATCCGCGATCTCGTATTCCTTTTCACCGTGGATGTAGATGCGTTCCCTGTCAACCGCCTTGGAGGTGGCAGTCAGGCGACGGATCAGGTCATCCATGGTTGCCTTGAACTCATCGACCGGCCGAAAGCCATCGACGCGCAGCGCCCCGAAAAAATGGCCCACATTGGCCGGTTGAGCACGGCCATCCTTGTCCTTGAGATAGATGTTGTTGGCATAGCCGGCTCCCGGCAGCACCCCGGAGAGGATGTCGACCATCAGTGCCAAACCATACCCCTTGTGACCACCAAGTAGCTCACCGGCGCCGCCCAGCGGCAGCAGTCCGCCGCCTGCCAACTTGGCGAAATTGTCGAGCACCTGAGTTCCGTCAATAGTCGGCTCCCCCTTTTCATCGGTGGCCCAGCCCAGGGGGAGCGGTTTTTCCATCCGGTCGTAGACCTCCAGCTTGCCGCGCGGGACAGTGCTGGTGGCCATATCGAGCACAAACGGGCGCTCCTCACCGGCCGGGGCGGCCACGCTGATGGGGTTGGTGCCCAGCATCGCATCGCGGCCAAAGGTTGGGACCACCAGCACGGCTGCATTGGTCATCGAGAACCCAATCATGTCATGCTTGAGCGCCATCATGGCATAGTACCCTGCGATGCCATAGTGATTCGAGTTTCGCACAGTGACAAAGCCGGCCCCCACCTTGCCTGCCTTTTCAATGGCCAACTCCATCGCTCGTCTGGAGACCGGCTGGCCCAGTCCGTCACCCCCGTCTATCAGCGCGGTGGCCGGCGTCTCATGCACTATCCGCACCTCCGGACGGGCGAGCATCACTCCACCCTGCAATCCTTTCACATAGCGGCGCAGCCGGGCAACCCCGTGGGAACTGATGCCCCGCTCGTCGGCCGACACCAGGTTGTCAGCCACCATCCTGGCATCCTCGGCCGGCACGTCCAACCTTTGGAAGACCTTGGTGCAGTATGCTTTGAGGGGTTCCGCCATCACGCGCATGCCGGCATCATCAGCCATCATCTTCTCCTTGCATATCATCCCGGTTGAGCCACGCCAGACATTATATAGCGGCCCCCAGGCCCACGCAATGCTCCAAATGAGCCATTCAGCGAAACCGGGCTGGACAACACTTCCCCCCACGCAATTCAAACCAGCGTGGCCACCCCGACATATCTGTCCCCCCCCTCCCGCGGCGCCCCCTTATCCCAGACCCTCAACACACAATTGACCGCTCTTGAGCTGCGCGACCGCTCTTGGGCCAGCCCGGGCCGCCACATCGTGCCGCATGGCAGCAGAACCCCGAGTCTGTCTTTGCCCCCCCCACAGTCGTATCCCCTACGCTATCTCGATCAGCGCCTGTCCGTTTTCCACACTATCTCCTGGAGCCACGTGGACCTTCTGGACCACCCCTGATTTGTGAGCGTGGATCTCATTCTCCATCTTCATCGCTTCCAGGATGACGACCACATCGCCATCCTGCACCTGATCCCCGTGCGCTACCAACACCTTGAGAATGGCTCCGGGCATGATAGCAGTGACAGAGCCCACGCCGGCCGACACCACTTTCCTCTTGGGAGCTTTCTTTTTGGGCGCGGCTGCCCTGCTGGACATGCCGGCCGCCTCAACCCGGTGCTCTTTGCCGTCTACCACGGCCGATCTTTCATCCAGGGCAACTTCATACACAATGCCGTCCACAGTAAGGACGCCGTTCTCCAGCCCAACAACAAAGGGCTGGCCGTCCACGAGCAGGCTGTTGCCGCGCATCTCAATCTTGTATTCCGTTCCATCAACCTTAAGGGCGAACTCGCGATCCATGAGAGCCTCCTACGAGTATGAGAGACCGGTCCACCGGTTGGACGGCCGCCAGGCCTGTTTCCAGGCGCTGACAGAGGGAGCAACGCGGCCTGGCGGCTCGGGCTGCTGCCTGTCGGCTTCCAACGCCAGTTTGGCGGCGATGGCGGCAATGACGGCCGCGTATTCATCCACCCCGCGCGCCCGCCGCTCCAGGAACGGGCGGGCCACCTGGGGAAACAGCGCATGCGAGATAACGTCCTCCTCATTGCGGGCCAGCCCCCCGATTTCCTGCCTGCTCTTGTCCATGCCCGGTTCAATCAAATCGGCCGGCCGGGAGGTGATCGGTTCCTCGTCACCGATGGCCAGCCTCTTGATCTCCGGATCGATAGGCGCCGGGGCGCGGCCGTAGAAACCGCGCACATAGTTTTTGACCTCTTCCGGGATCACCTTATACCGTTCCCCCATCACAACGTTCAGGGTCGCCTGTGTCCCCACGATCTGGCTGGAGGGAGTGACCAGCGGAGGGTACCCCAACTCGGCGCGCACACGAGGCACCTCGGCCAGCACCTCTTCGTAGCGATCGGCCGCCCCCTGTTGACGGAGCTGAGAGGTCAGGTTGGAGAGCATCCCCCCAGGAATCTGATACTGGAGGACCCGCACATCTACCCCCTGCATCCCGCTTTCGAAGCTCCGATATCTCTTCCGGACGCGGCTAAAGTAGGCCGAGATTCCAGCGAGTAGGCCCAGGTCCAATCCAGTATCACGCGGGGTCCCATCCAGGATCGCCACTAGCGATTCAGTTGGGGGTTGGGCGGTCAGCCCAGAGAGGGCGGAAATGGAGGTATCAACAATGTCCACTCCCGCCTCTATTGCTTTGAGCGCCGAGGCCATCGCCATCCCGCTGGTATAATGGGTGTGAAACTGCACCGGCAATCCGACCTGCGTTTTCAGTTCCCCAACCAGATCGTAGGCGTCATAGGGAGCCATCATCCCAGCCATGTCCTTGATGCAGATAGAATCCGCCCCCAGATCCTTAAGCTGTCCAGCCATTTCAACATAGCCTGCGGTCGTGTGGACCGGGCTGATGGTATAGCTAAAGCTCGCCTGGACGTGCCCGCCGACTTGATGGACATAGCGCATCGCCATTTCCATGTTGCGAACATCGTTGAGGGCGTCAAAGATGCGAAATACATCAATCCCCGCCTCTTTGGCATGAACGACAAACCGCTCCAACACGTCGTCAGGATAATGTTTGTAGCCCACCACGTTCTGCGCCCGCAACAGCATCTGAAAGGGGGTGTTGGGCATCAGCGCCTTCAGGCGGCGTACCCGATCCCACGGGTTTTCGTTGAGGAAACGCATGGCTGAGTCAAAAGTCGCTCCGCCCCACATCTCCACCGACCAATAACCGACCTTGTCCAGTTCGGGAGCGATAGGAAGCATATCATCGGTTCGCATGCGGGTCGCCAGTAACGATTGGTGTGCGTCACGCAGAATAGTATCGCAGATCTTGACTGGTTTCTGTTCCATAGGTTGTTCCTCCTGGCCGGTGGGAGTAGAGCAGGGGGAGCAGGAAGCTGCTGACCCCGTCGCTCCTTTCTCGCTGTCCTGTCCCTCTGTCACTCAGCAAACAGATCGCGGGCCTTGAACATCAACACAAGAGCCTCTTCATGAGTGCCTGAGCGATGAACCTCTCCCGCCGAGACCACCAGCGAGTCCCCCTTCCTGAGGTAGATCGTCGGCCCGCCTTGGTACTCTACAAAGGCCTCGCCTTCCAGTATCAGGTACATCTCATCCTTCACGTGCTGGTGAAAATGATAGGTTCCCTGGAAACGGCAGAGATAGGCGCAATAGTCATCTACCTGCCCCAGGACCGTGTGTGTCCACGGCCGTGCGAGCTTGGCCTGGGCTTTGGCAAGTGAGAGGACCTCTTGAGGCATCTTCCTTCTCCTTTGGCGATCACTGTCTGGGAAACGGGCCGACGCGACGACTGGCGCTCCTTCCCAAGCACCGGACCTCGGGCCCGAACCTCAAAGCGGAATATTGCCATGTTTCTTGGGTGGATTTGCATCCCGTTTGTTTTGCAGCATGTGCAGAGCCTCGATCAGCCGCGGCCGGGTCTCGGCCGGCTCGATCACGTCATCAATGTACCCACGAGCGGCGGCCACATAGGGGTTGGCGAATTTCTCCCGGTAATCCTGCACCAGTTCCGCTCTGCGAGCGGTGGGGTCTGTTGTTTCAGCCAACTCGTGGCGGAAGATGATGTTTACTGCCCCATCAGGCCCCATCACCGCGATCTCGGCCGACGGCCAACCATAGTTGATGTCACCGCGAATGTGCTTGCTGGACATGACGTCATAGGCCCCGCCATACGCCTTGCGGGTGATGATGGTTATTTTGGGAACCGTTGCCTCGCAGTAAGCGTACAGCAACTTGGCCCCATGGACAATGATTCCCCCATGTTCCTGCGCCACCCCCGGCAGAAAGCCGGGCACATCCTCAAAAGTGATGATGGGGATGTTGAACGCGTCGCAAAACCGAACAAAGCGCGCTCCCTTGCGGGAGGCGTCGATATCCAGCACACCGGCCAAGACCTGTGGTTGCTGGCCCACAATACCCACGCTAAAGCCGCCCACGCGCGCAAAGCCGACGATGATGTTCCGGGCGTAATGCTCGTGCACCTCCAAGAAAAACCCGTCATCCATCACGAACTCAATGACCTGTTTCATATCATACGGCTTGTTGGGATTGTCTGGGACGATGCTGTTCAGCTCCGTTTCGATCCGGTCGGCCGGGTCGTCCGTGGGAACAAACGGTGGATCCTCGGTGTTGTTCTGCGGGAGGTAGCTCAGCAGGGTACGCAGCGTTTCGAATCCTTCATCCTCATCCTCGGCTGCGAAATGAGCCACGCCACTCTTGGTGTTGTGGGTCATGGCACCGCCCAATTCCTCCGAGGTCACGTCTTCGCGAGTAACCGCCTTTATCACTTCCGGGCCAGTGATGTGCATGAAACTCGTCCCTTTGACCATCAGGATGAAATCGGTCATCGCAGGCGAATAGACCGCCCCGCCGGCACATGGGCCGACAACGGCCGATATCTGTGGGATAACGCCAGAAGCCATCACGTTGCGCTGAAAGACATAAGCGTACGCTGCCAGGGAGACCACCCCTTCCTGAATCCGCGCTCCACCGGAATCGTTCAGGCCAATGACCGGCGCTCCGTTCTTCATCGCGAGGTCCATGATCTTGCAGACCTTTTCCGCATGAACCTCGCCAAGACTGCCGCCAAAGACGGTAAAGTCCTGGCTGAACACATACACCACCCGGTCGTTGATCTTGCCCCATCCGGTTACCACACTGTCGCCCAGAAACTGTTGCTCCTCTGTGCCGAATCCAACTGTCCGGTGGGTCACAAACATGTCGATCTCGCGAAACGTGCCGGGATCAAGCAGCTTCTCAATCCGCTCCCTGGCTGTCAACTTGCCCTTGGCATGCTGCCGATCGATCCGCGCCTGGCCCCCACCGAGCTTTGCCTGTTCCCGCATCTCACGGAGGCGCTGAATACTTGAGTCTGTGACCATATGAACCATCTCCTATCGACACTCGCACTGCCATACGAACCTTGACATCCAGGGTTTCTATCATGAATGACACGAGAAAGCAACCCCCGGGCCCTTGATCGGCGTCAAGATCGCTGTCTGAGAGTGTAGAAAAGCAAGCGGGGCACCGTCCCCTCTCCCGTCTCCGCAGCCCCTTTTTCAACACCCTCCTGTCTCACCGGTAAGCGCCAAACTCTTCCACCGCCTGGAAAAAGGCTACGATGTTCTCCCAGGGGATGCCGGGCTCCAGATCATACGCGGGACCCGCGATCAATCCTCCATTTCGCCCGACGGTCTCGATGCGCTCGCGAACCTGGGCGCGAATGGCGGCCGGGTTGGGCCAGCCCCAGTCCACCTGCGTACCCACCGTCCCCCAGAAGGCCAACCGGTCGCCATAGCGCGTCTTGAGCTGTGCCGGGTCCATCACGTCTGGCTGCACCGGGTGAATCACATCTACCCCGATCTCGATCAACTCGGGGATGATCGGCTCGATATAGCCATCGCTATGGTAAAAGATCTTGAGATCCGGGTTCACTGCCCGGCCGGCGCGAATGATCGTCTCCATGCGTGGTTTGAGGAACTCGCGCCAGGTGGCTGGCCCGATCAGCATGTGCGCCGGCGCGCCGATATCATCATCCAGGCCCAGGATATCCACCCCGGCTCGCACCAGGACAAGCGCCGTGGATGCCGTCATGGCTGTGAGTTGGTCCAACAGAGTGCACGCGAGCTCCGGATTGAGCTTGAGGTCGAGCATGAATTGGGCCCAGCCCCGCAGCCGCCAGGCGGTCTCGAATAGCTCACCACCCAGGTGGGGCGGTGTGCCCATCACCGCAAGATCGCGAGCATGAAAGGCATCCACCGCGGCCGTCAGTTGGTCTGTTTGCCCAGCGGAAAAGATGGGTAGTGGCGCGGCCGCCAGTTCCTCGGCAAGCTCGGCCGGAGTGCCTGCTTCTCCCAGTCGGCCAAACCCATCGATGTGGGGAAAGTAGCCCCAGTCGGCATAGTTGCGCAGAATGGCCTCGCTGCCGACATAGACCTCAGTCGGAAGGCCATCCAGGTAGTCCAGAAACGCCTTTTGCTCGGGCGGGGGCTCAAACTCTACAAAGCGTATGTCCGTCCCAAAAAAGTCCCCCTCCGCCGCCCGTTCGCCCAGTTCCGGTAGGGTCTCGGGGTAGAAATTGGCCATTTTCGGGACGCGGTCCGGCTGCCGGCCGCTTAACACGGCCAGAAC